>JAOAPR010000046.1 GCA_025463005.1 Bryobacterales bacterium
TTGCCCCAGCGGCCGCATACATCAGCGGCGTTTGATTGTGAAATTTCTCCACCACGTTTACATTGGCGCCGGATTTGACCAACATCTCGACGATGGGCAATTCTCCCGTCTTAATGGCGAGCATCAATGCCGTTTCACCGTCCGGATTGGGGCTCTCAGGTCCCGCACCGGCGTCCAGCAGCATTTTGACCATTTTGGCGTCGGCCAGCTTGACGGCTTCCGCAAGTGGACTGGATCCAAACTCATTTGTGACGTCCACTTTCGCCTTCTTCGCGATCAGCGCATCGATCAGCTCATAGTCCACCCGGTAGACCGCCCAGTGTATCGGGCGGGTGCCGTCTGGTTGCACTTCATTCACATCCGCGCCGGCGCGAATCTTCTCGAGCGCAGCCTTGCGGTTTCCCGTTTGAATGAGACTTGCAAGAGAATCCTTTTGGGCCTGCGCCCACATCGGCGCGGCGGCGATCACAACGAAAACGGCGAGGCATAAAACGGCAAGGATGCGACGTTTCATTCGTATCTCCCTAAACGACATTGGGATCCAGCTTGTCGTGGTGAGCCCAGAGACCCTTGGCTGCGTCATACAGGAACTTTCCCGGATCTTTCCAAGTTCGGGCGAGGCCCTTCATAACGCCGGCCTCTAGCATATCCTTGGGACCGTCGCCTTCCCGAACCTGCTTGAAAAGGCGCGCCCGAACCTCTTCCATCAGGTCGCGCTCCACCTTGAATTCGGCTCGAGTCATGACGGGACCATACGCGGGCACGATCCGGGTCTGTTCATTGCTGAGCGCGAGCAGAATATCCATGGCGTCCACGCGGCCGCCGATCCACGCTCCGGTGTAATAGTCGAGGGCCGGATCGCGCAGCGGCGAGGCGACGTCGCCGACCGCAAGAACATTCGAAGTCTTGAAGAAGACGTAAATGTCGCCGCTGGTGTGGGCCAGAGGCAGGTAGCCGTAGTCGATCTGTTCGGTACCGGCTTTCAAAGAACCGGTAGTGAGAAACGTCTCGGTGGGGCGGGCGGTTTTTGGACGGGCTTTTTCGTAGCGGTCTTCGGCCGGAACCCAGTAGTCGGTCGACATCCACTGGCGGGTGCGCTCGTGCGCGATGATCTTCGCCCCGGCCGCTGCGAACCGCTCGTTGTTGCCGGTCTGATCGAGGTGATAGTGGGTGTTGAAGAGCGCTTTCAACTGAAAGGCGTCGGTCACGTTCGTAATTGCGGTCCACACCTTATCGCCGGATTTCGGCGCGCCACTGTCTACCACCACCCACTCGATACCGGTGGTGAAAGCTAGCACGTTACTGCCCCCACCATCCACCACAAACAGCCTGTCCGTCAGGCGCTGCCCTTTGAGAATCCGGGGCGATGCCCACAGAGTGAGCGCACCCGTTGTGGCGCCCTTCAAGAATGCTCTGCGATCCACTTAGACCTCCGAAATCGTGCCGGTGCTGTCGCCGAACTTTTCGCGCTCCGCCCCCACCTTCTGCAGCAGCGTCAGGTGGAGATTCGCGATCGGCGTGCGCTCCGGCAGCACGATATGCTGGCCGCCGAGCTTCATCTTGCCGTTGCCGCCGCCAACCACGATGTTCGGCTCCGGATAGTTGTTGTGCAAGTCGCTGTTGCTCATGTTCGACCCGTACATGAAGATCGAGTGGTCGAGCAACGTTCCCTGCCCGTCCGGCGTTGCCGCCAGCTTGGCAAGAAATTCCGCGAACTTCTCCACGTGCCAGCTCTGGATCTTGACCAGCTTGTTGATTCTTTCCAGATCGTTGGCGTGGTGGGATACGGGGTGGAAGGAATCCGGAACTCCGATGTGGTTGTAAGTCCGGTTGGTGCCCTCGGCGACCATGATGTAGGAAGCCACGCGGGTAAGATCGGCCTGATAGGCAAGCGCGATCAGGTCGAACATCAACTTCACCTGCTCGTCGAAGTTATCCTGTTCCCCGACGGGAGCATCGGGAATCTTGAGGGCGGAAAGATCTTTTGCCCCGGCCATCTGCGTACGCCGCTCGATTTCGCGAACGCTTTCCAGATACCCGTCGAGGACGGCCTTGTCACCGCTTCCGAGTTCGCCCTGGAGCTTCTTCGTGCGGTCGAGGATCAGATCGAGGATGCTGTTGGTCTGGTGGCTGATCGACGTACGCTCCTGTGGCGTGTCGCCCTCACCGAACAACTGCAAAAAGATTTTCCGCGGATTGGCTTCCATGGGCAGAGGCGATTCCGCGTCGCGGAACGACAGAGTCGTATAGGAGCCGCCTCCGCCCGCTGCCACCTGAACGATGGTTTCAGAGGAGACTTCGAGCGAGGGCAGAGGGGTGTCCTGGCTGATGACCTTCGCGATCACTTGATCGAGAGTCGTCGCCATGTGTGCCTTGGGGCCGCCGGTGTCCGGACGAGTGGCGCTGAGCCACGTCGCGGGAGTGAACGTATGCACCGAGCCCGCGGTGGCCGCGTTCTCCAGGTTCCCGAAGGACGAAACGTACTTCTTGTACGGCTCGAGGGAAGAGAGAATCGGGCTGAGCTTGAAATTGGGCCCGGAACCGCTGGGCGTCCATTTATCCATGGCCGGGCCATGCGAGGTGTTGCCCATGATCGCACCGTGGGGAAGGTAGAAGAAGCCGGTCCGTAGCTTCGGCACTGCGGCAGTTTGAGCAAGAGCCGTGCCGGCAGGCACCATGGCGTCCAGAAACGGCAACCCCAAGGTCACTCCGGCGCCCTTCAGCACCGTTCTGCGGGAAATATGTTTCTTGGTGATGAACATGTTCTCTCCTAACCCCAATCGACTACGTAGATGCTCAACTATTTAGAGGCCACTTGCTTCGGAGCGGCGGCTGCCGCACCCTGCTTACGGAACGCGTCGCTATTAACGATTCCTAAAACGATGGAAGACAACTTGTAATTATCTTTCGCAGCCCCACGGACGATCGTACGAACCTGAGGCATATCAAAATATTCCAGTTCCCGGTTGACGGCGTACATCATCAACCTCTCCGTTACGGACCCGACGAACGCCGCGGGGCGGTCGACCAGTTGCGCCCTGAGTTCCACGACACCATTGATCGGAACTCCGTTCGGCAGCACCGTGCTGGCATCGATCGGAGCGTTCGCCTGCCGGTCCACGGTCCGGAACGCCCCAACGGCATCGAAATTCTCCAGAGCCAAACCGGTCGGATCGATTACACCGTGGCACTGTCTGCAGGTTGCGTTATTGCGGTGCTGTTCCAGCCGCGCTCGCACCGTCTTCGGCTGTTCGCCCGCCTTTTGCGACAGGTCCGTTGCGGTGTTTGGCGGAGGAGGCGTCGGTGGCGTGCCGATCAGCTTGTCGAGCACCCACGCTCCCCGTAATACCGGAGACGTGCGGTCGCCATAAGAAGTCCGCATGAGCACCGCGGCCTTGCCCAGCAGGCCCCAACGCTCTTTCTCCGCCAGCGTGACTCTGCGGAACTGCGTGCCTGCGATCCCGGAAATACCGTAGTGGCGAGCCACCCTTTCATTCAGAAACGTATGGTTGGCGGTCAGGAGGTCCATGACGCTCCGGTCTTCCAACAGGATGCTGCCGATGAAAAGCTCCGCTTCCGTCGAAAAATCGCGCCGCAGTTGATCGGTGAAGCCCGGGAACAACATGGGATCGGGTTTCACGGAATCGAGAGCATCAAGGTTCAGCCACTTCATTGCGAAACTGGTGACCAGGCTGGATGCCTTGGGATCCGCCAGCATGCGCCGCACCTGCTTTTCGATCGCTGTTTGTCCCGGCGCCCCAGCCTTCGTCAACCCGCCCGAGGCGGCCAGCGTCAGTAGTTCCTCGTCCGGGCCGGTGTTCCAAAGGAAGAAGGACAGACGCGAAGCCAGCTCCAGATCGGTGAGGGCAAACTCACTGGTTGGAGACGATCCTTTAGGACCACGGATGGCCCGATACAGGAAATCCGGGCTGGCGAGTACTGCCGCCAGGATCTGCTCGATTCCCTGATCGAAGCTTCCTCCGCCCTCACGTCCGGCGTTATAGAACGGCATGAGGTGGGCCAGGTCTTCGGCGGTCACTGGCCGGCGGAACGCGCGGCGCGCCAAGTTTTCGGTGATCTGTCGGGCGCAGGAGAGTTCCTCCGCCGGTTTGGGATCGCAGACAAAGATCATCGCGCGGCTGGAAGTTCTCGAAACACCTTTGGGGTCATACGGTCCGGCGATCACAATGCCGTCGACAAGACGGGGCATCCGCCCGTTGGCCTGCGCGATACTGCCAGTCAGGCCCGAGAAGGGGGCGGGGTTTGCAACATTTTCGTCGGACTCCACATGGGAACGATCGACGAAGGCCACGACGACGTCGCGTACGCCCGCTTGCACCTGCACGGGAATCTTCGCGAACCGCTCCATGATCTCGGCGCGTCCCGCGGCTGCCTTGCGATCTGCGAGGGCCTGATCCGCCGGCCCGCCGATCGGCTTCCGGAACACGACCTTGCCGTCAATCATGATGACAAGAGTGCTCTCGTTCTCTACCGGACCGGTATACAGGCCCACCCCAAGATCGTTCATGGTGAAGCGATACTCCCCATCGGCGGGAAAATTGTGTTTGAATTTCACGCCTCCGCGCGTGCCCAAAGGCAGGGGGTCGTCGGGGTTTTGATTGGCCGCGATCGCGTACTTCACATTCGAAACACGAGGATTGGGACTACCGATTGCGAGCTTCGCCACTTGTCGCGCGGCGGTGATGTACTGACTTAGGAACGCGGGGGACACGCTCAAAGCAGCCGCGATGTTGTCGAAGCCCTGGACCTGAATGTCCTGCGGCAGGACGTCCGTTGCTTTCACGTCTACACCCACCAAGGCTTTCACCACCGCGGTGTACTCCGTGCGATTCAGACGCTGGACAGGCACATGGCCCGCCTTCGGACCTTTGGCTGGGGTGTGGAGCGTGTTGTCGAGATCGTTCTCCATCCAGGCCACGAACGCATCTACATCTTTCTGCGGCGGCTGAGGACTGCCCGGCGGCGGCATCAAATGTCCCCGCAGCTTACGCAGTGCCTTCTCCCAAGTCTGCGCGTCATCCGCCGCGGCTTGGAGGTCCAGGCCGTCCAACGCGAGGCCACCGGTCTTCGCGCGTGTGTTGTGGCAGCCGACGCAGTAGGTGTTCAACATCGCGCGATGCTGCTCCGTCCCGCCTGCGGAAGGAGTTTGACCTACGGCTCTGTTTTGCAAAATCGCCAGAGTGGCGATCAGAACCAGGAGAGCACTCGCGTAAATGAAACCCTTCATAAATTGCAACCCATCGTTTTATCAGCGACTTGCGGTCAGATTTCCACCATCTGTTTTATCACAAAATCGCGAACTGTAACAGGGGTTGGAAAGCGGCCGAATACAGCGGATCCAGCCAGGGATTCTAAAGGTCTCTGATTTATAGAGGGCGATTCGTTCGCGGTTCGGCAGTCAACGACTCGACTTCCGCCAGCTCGTCGTGACAATCCGGTGTCTGCGAAAGACTCCCAACCCGACAAGCCCTAGCGCCCCGAGCCAGCCCGCCGCAGGCTCGGGGACTGCATCACCAATGACATCGAAGGCACCGAGCGGATCGCTAATATCCATGACATAACCACTGCAATTGCAGCTTGGAACGTTGGTGAAAACATCTACGACTTTCCCGGTCGCACCAGTAGAGTTTGCGTTCCACGCAGCAAGAGTATTGGCCGCGCCGAGGCCCGCGCCGATCCAATACTGTCTGCCCGCGAGAAGAACAATCGGCGAACTGGGGATCACCGTCTGTACTGTGCAGCAAGTGCCGAAGTTGGGAAGATTGTTAACCGTCCAGGTTCCGAGCTGCGTACCGAAGGGCAAGCCAAACCAGTCAGATATGAGGGTAATCACTGCCGAGTTGGTGCCAGCAGCACCAGAGTACGACAAGGCAACGTCAAGTCTGGTGAGCGAGACGCTCACGGAAGGCGTAAAGGCCATGTAGGAAACGTTAGATCCCCCAGCCGTACTGAGTCCCGTCACGTTATAGCCGAAACCGGTGTTATAGGCGTTTCCAGGACCAAAATCGTCAAAGACGGTTGCTGCGCGGGCCGCGGTTATTGACGTCATGCCCAGTAGTACAGCCACCATTGCGTAGCGAATGGAACAGAATCTCGATACTACGGAACGAAATCGCACTCTATTTACTCCCGAAAAGGAATCTATTTTGAAACCCGTGAGTCAAAAGCATACATCATTCCGGCTGGAATTTGATACATGTGTTCCTGTCTCTCACACGCAAGTGGTGCTTCGGGTACTATGCGGCCGAGCGCGGTCAACGCAATCGACGAGACGTACAAGTACATTGCGCGACCCCAAGATTTATAGCGCTTTGGGGCTGCGAAGCGGGTCTAGTTGGTGTGTGGCTCTTGTGCCGGCGGAGCCGGTGCCGCAGGGGGTGCCGCCGGGGGCGGAGCGCCCCTACCACCCCGACCAAACTGACCCGGCGGCGGGGGCGGAGGCATTGCAGCCGTGCCTCCTACCTTCAACGCCAAGAACTGGGTGCCGGTCGCGAACCCGACGTACTGCGTGTCACCGATCATATAGGTGATCGGGGGAGCCCCACCACCGAGGTTGAACGGCAGCGCCAGCAGTTCGTCGCCCGTATCCGCCTTGTAGGCGTACAGCGTATTGCCCGCAACCTGGAACACAAGGTTGCTGGCCGTGGTCATCGTGCCGCCGGTCGACCCGGTACCCCGACCCGGCTTCACCCACTTGATCTGATTCGTCTTGGGGTCGCGTGCCTGCAAGCCGCTGCGGCCCACGTTGTCGGGGCCCCAGATCGGCATCGGAGTCGATTTTTTATCTTGATCGCCGCGGCCCAGCCCATGTGCGCCGCCTCCTGCCTTGGGATCGGGTTCCTTGGCGGCGTTGAACGTGTAGCTGCCGGCACTGTAAGGCAAATAGACCAAGCCGGCGTTCGGGTTGTAGGACATCGGCGCCCAGTTATGGGCGCCCCCGCCGCCCGGGTACATTACAACCGAATTGGTCTGATCGTAGTAGGCGTCCTGATTGATGATCGGCTTGCCGTTGTTCCTCTTATCGAAGCCCGTCACCCAGTTCACCGGGACGAAGGGCTCGGCCGAGATGAACTGTCCATTGGTGCGGTCCAGGATGTAGAACACACCGCTCTTTGGAGCCTGCATGATGACCTTGCGCGTCTTGCCTTCGATCTGGATATCGGCCATGATGAAGCCGCCTACAGAGTCGAAGTCCCAACTGTCCGTGGGGACCGTCTGGTAATACCACTTCAACTTGCCAGTCTTCGCATCCACGGCCACGATCGAGCAGGTATAGAGGTTGTCCCACTTACCCCAGTCCGATTTCGGGATGCCGCGCATTTCCTGTGGCCACGGCTCGGCGTTACCTGTCCCGGCGATTACCAGGTTCGTATCGGGGTCGTACACCAGGCCGTCCCAGACCGAGCCGCCACCGCCGTACTTCGCCCAGTCGCCGACCCAGGTCTTGGCGGCTTTTTCCTGAGCCTCATCCTCAAAGGGCTTGCCGGGGGCCGGCGGAACCGTGTGGAACTTCCACGCGAGCAACCCGTCCTTGAGGTTGTACGCCGCGAAGAAGCCGCGAGTGAAGTACTCGCCGCCGGCCACACCGATCACCACCTTGTCGCCCGCGATGCGCGGCGCGATGGTCAACGAGTAGTACTGATTGATGTCCGCGACCTTGCTCTGCCACAACTCCTTGCCGCTGATGGCGTCGAGCGCGATCAGCCGGGCGTCGTTGGCAGCCAGGATGATCTTGCCGTCCGAGATTGCGAGCCCCCGGTTGTGCGTGCCGCAGCACATATGACTCGCCGTGACCGGATCCGTCTTGGCATCGTACATCCACTTCTGTTCGCCGGTGCGCGCGTCGAGGGCGTACACGATGCTGTTGTCCATCGCTTGGTAGATCGTGTTGTTCCACATCAGAGGCGTGCCTTCGGTGCCACCGCGGCTTCCCGGCATGCTGATCGGCGCCGACCAGGCCAGGCCCAGCTTGCCGACGTTTGTCTCGTCGATTTGCTTCAACAAGCTGTAGCGCTGTTCCGATTGGCTGTGGCCGTAGGTGAGCCATGTGCCGGGTATGGCGTCTTTGGCCGTTCCGGCGGTCTTGAGAATATTCGCGTCCACCGCGCGCGGCTGCTGGGCGGTAACAGTGGAAATCAGAGTGAGCGCAAAGGGTGCGGCGCAGGCCTTCAAACGCTTCAAGAATCGCGCCGCACCCGTTTTGCGCGAATTCTTCCAAAGAGTGGCGATGACGCCGGCGGCCAACAGGGCCTTGATGTTAGACGTGGTCAAGCGGTAATCCCTTCAAACGCAGTATGACCGATTTCAGTCCTTAAGAAAACGCCATCGTCCGGACATTCTCTTCCAGAGAGCGCGGATAGGTCTGCAGATGGGCGGCCCCATTTTCTTAGGTCCACGCAGCATCTGTAACTCCGCAAAGACACTGGCAAAACGTCGTAAATTGGGGACCAATTGGCTCGCGTCGTAAAACCTCAGGACCTGCTGGGAATTATTATGTTAATCCGGCCGTGATCGAGAGCTATTCACCGAAAGATATTTTGCTGCAGGCGCCCGAAAGCGCGGCTCGCGCAACTGTATTCTGCTGGATGCAAAGGCCGGAACGCTCAACACGCCGAGCCGCACATCCGTGTTCGCTCCTTACTTTCGGCTGAAATAGATTTCCTTCGATGCGTGTCTAAGTAGTGACGTGCCCGCTGATGGGAGGGTGCGCCGATCATCGCCGGCGCGGAACCCCACTAAAGCGTACGAGTGTTGTTGGTTCATCCTGTTTTGACCTCAACCGGCAGGACCCAAAAGGGCGGTAGCCTGCCAAATCCTACAACTTAAAACCGAAGAAATCTGCCATGAGCTTAGCTCCAGTGGCCACCGCGATTAAACATGGGTTTCAATGGTTCGCATTGCGGGTCAAAAGCAACCGTGAAAAAGTGACTTCGGTCGCCTTAGAAGGAAAAGGATACGAAGTATTCCTACCGCTATATCGCCGGCAGGATGGCCCAGATGCAGGCAAGGAACGTCCACTGTTTCCGGGCTATTTGTTCTGCTGTTTTGACCCGCAGAATCGTCTTCCTATCGTCGTCATACCTGGAATCGTACATATAGTGGGTTGCGGTACTACTCCGATCCCCGTGAACCAGCAGGAACTCGAGTCGATTCGCGTTCTCTTAAAGGCCGCCTTGCCCCTCAACACGGCTCCCGCATTTTCCGTCGGCGAGATGGTGCATGTGATCTCGGGCCCGCTGGCCGGCGCGCAAGGGTCGATCGCAGGCGTGACACAGCAGCGATTTGTGGTGACCATTACGCTTTTACAACGTTCCGTTTCGGTTGAACTAAACCCCGACTGGATCACCACGGCTGCGAGTACGCGGCTTTTACATCTGGATGGCCTAAAAGAACGGCATTTACCAAAGGACGCTGTAGACGTATGACTTCATTACAGAGTATTCTCCTTGCGGCAACATGCTTGCTGGCGTATGCGTGGACACCGGACACTCCCGCAAAGGAGGCGTCCGGAAGTTACATTCTTGGACCAAACGATCAAATCTCCGTCGATGTCATCGAACTTCCGGAACTCAACGGCAAATCCTATCGAATCGATTCCGGCGGCTCGGTGAGCCTGCCGCTCGTCGGCCGATTGCAGGCTGCCGGAATGACACTCACCCAATTCGAAGAGGCGCTGACAGTCAGGCTCAAAACCCAAGTCCGGAATCCGCATCTGGTTACCGGCCTTATCGAAACCAGAAGCCAGCCCGTGTCGGTCATGGGATTGGTGAGCACGCCCGGCACGCAACAACTGTCCGGGAGTAAGACCTTGTTCGATGTGCTATCCATGGCGGGCGGCCTGAAACCGGAGGCAGGCGACGTGATTAAGATCACCAGGGTTCGCAGCGAAGGCCCCCTGCCACTGCCTCAGGCGGTGGAGGATCCGGTGACAGGCACCTACACGGCCGAGGTAAATGTACGAGACGTGGTGGAGCTGCGCGATCAAAAAGCGAACATTCTTGTACGGCCGCACGACGCTATCTCGGTTTCGCGCGCCCAAGTAATTTACGTCGTTGGGGATGTTCACAAGCCCGGCGGCTTCCCACTGGCGCAGCGGCACACTCTATCCGCGGTAGAGGCATTGTCGCTCGCGGAAGGCCCGACTGTGACCGCATCTACTCAACACGCACGGATCTTGCGCGTTTCGGCCACCGGAAATCCGATTCGAGATCACATCCCGATCGACCTGAAGAAGATTCTTGCCGGGAAAGCACCGGACATACAGTTGCAGGCCGAAGATGTCCTTTTCGTACCGGACAACACCGTTAAGCGAGCCACCACTCGAGCTGCGGAAACCGCATTGTCAACGCTTTCAGGTCTCATTATCTGGGGTCTTTAGAACGGCATGGCGCACCACCTGACCGGCAGATATTCGTCCGCGCCTGTCACCGGCGTATCGCACACGCTCGTGCCGGCGCCTGCTCCGGGCATTCCGATAGACAACAACCGGTCCGTGAATTTCTTCCAGGTGCTCAGAAAGAGGAAATGGACGCTGCTTGCATGCGTCGTCAGCGGCACTTTGGCGGGAGCCCTGGTCGTATGGCGCCAGCCGTATACTTATCAAGCACGAGTCTTGCTCGAACTGCAGGATCTAAACGAGAATCTGTTGAATTCTCGAGACGTCAACCCGGCAGCGCGTCTCGACAACTCCTCAGAGACCTACATCAACACAGAAGCGCAGATCCTGCAAAGCCGTCCGGTGTTTGAGAGAGTTTCGCGCGAGCTGAATGAGGGCGCGCCCCCGAACGAGCCCTGGATGCCTCCCATTACAGCCGAGGAGATCGCACGTAACGTTCGAGTCAGATCCCGCGAGGCGGATCGCATTCTGGAATTGGTGGCCGAATCCCTGGATCCCCGCCGCGCTGCGGCCATAGCGAACGCGATCACTACGGCCTTTGTTGAGCAGGATCTGGAGTCGCGGGTGCAAGCCGGGCGGCAGACAACAGCCTGGCTCTCGAAGCAGCTCGATGACCTGGGCGATAAATTGCGCCGGTCGGAAAATGAGCTGCAGGCTTTTGTCAACAAAGAACGCCTCCTCATCGACAGTACCGACGGCAGCGTAGCTGAGACGGGACTCCGGCAAGTGCAAGGGGAGCTTGCACACGCAGAGGCGGAACGGATCGCGAAGCAATCGGCATTGGACGCAGTCAAGACATCGCCGCCGGAAGTCGAACCGGGCTTGTTGGCGGATCCGACTCTCCAGCAATATCAGATACAGTTAACCGCCCTGCGGAAGCAATTGGCGGAATTAGAACAAACCTACGCGCCCGACTATTACAAGATCCCCCCGATTCGCGCGCAACTCGCAATCGTTGAGCAGGCCTACGATCTCCAGCGCAAAGCCGTTCGCGAACAGTTGGAGAGCGATTACCGGACCGCGCAACGCCGTGAAGGATTATTGCACTCACGATTCGATTCACAATTCACCATCACAGCGGATCAAACCGCGAAGATGGTTCGGTACAACGCCCTGAAGAGTGCGCTGGAGTTGAACCGGACGATCTACGGCGCGATTCTCCAGAAGGTGAAAAGCTACGGAGTCGCGTCGGCGATGCAGACTAGCAATGTGCGCGTGGTGGAGCCAGCGGTGGTGCCGGATGTGCCTAGCCGGCCTAACAAGCCGCTGATTTCTGCTTTAGGCGCGCTCGGGTTTCTTTTTGCCGGCATGGTCTGGGTTCTGAGCCGTGCGGCAAACGATACAAGCATCCAGGAGCCGGGAGAAGCCCAGCTCTACATGCGATCCCCGGAACTCGGTGTGATTCCCTCCGCTAAATTGAATGGCCGGTCCTACGGCTATTATCGGGGCCGAGTGGCAGCGGGCCGCGCACCTCGTCTCGCACTGGAAATGGCAGCGTCCGATCAGAATCCGTCATTAATCGGAGAGTCGTTCCGATCGACCACCGCATCCCTGCTGCTGCAGGGCAAGCCTCCCGGCGTGCTTTTGATCACGAGCCTGAATCCGGCTGACGGGAAAACGACGATCGCCAGTAACCTGGCCATCGCCCTCACCAGCGCGTCACGCCGCGTGCTGCTGGTGGATGCGGACCGTCGCCGCGCCAGGCTCCATTCCATCTTTCGTTGTTCGAATGCTCGCGGCTTGAACGACTTGCTGGAACCCTCCTGCTCATCCGACGTCGCTGATTTCATTGTCGACACGCCGATCTCAAATCTCTTCATTCTGCCTAGCGGGAAAGCGCAACCCGCCACAGGGGACTTACTATATTCACCGCGAATGGCTTCTATCATCCATCAATGCCGCCGAAGCTTCGACCTGGTTGTGATTGACACGCCGCCTGTGCTGTATCTGCCGGACGCGCGGATTCTTGGACGTCTGTCCGATGGAGTCATTCTCGTGTTGCGCGCAGGCCGCGTCCGCTCCGACAGCATCATCGCCGCCGAGCGGACGCTGCGGCGAGATGGAGTCCCGATCATGGGAACCATCCTTAATGATTGGGATCCCAAAACCAACGGCTACGGAGTGTATCCGGAGAAATACTATTAGGCGGCGCCGCGCTGGGCGGTCAAGCTGAACGTTCCTAGACCACGGATCGTCCTGGAAATCAACGACACAGGCTGGCATGACGATTCACAGCAGAAATTGCATTCCGCCCGCTCCTTCTGGCCCGGTGTTTCAGATTACGAGGATACTGTTCGATCTGGCAGCGCTAATAATTGCCTGGAAGGTCACCCTCGAAATCAGAGTAGCGCTGAACGAGTTCATGCCCCGTTTCATTTCTCGTTCCAGCATGCACATCGCCGCACCGTCCCCGCTGGGGCTATTAGTGCTCTGGATACTCGCCGCTCTGTGGCTCAAGATCTATCGCGAGGATCCGGACACATCTCTAGGGTCGGCTCTTCTGAGGACAACGAAGTCGGCAATTCTGGTCAGCACCTTGGTCATCGTGTTGACATTCTTCTCCCGGCAACTTGGCGCCGAGCGGTCGCGATCATTCGTATTGTTGTTTGCACCAATCAGTTTTGTACTTCTGGTCGCATCGTTGTACTTGTCCCTGTTCATCGCGGCGCGCGTGGAACGCCGATGGCGCACACCCAAGAGACTGGCGGTGCTCGGCGCCGGCGCCGCGGTCCATGACCTTGCCGATGCGATTCGCCGGGCGGGTGGCGAAAGCGTCTCTGTGCTCGGCCTTATCTTGCCGGAGAGTGCTGTGGCGGCGGCTACAGCGGGGCCGTCCGGTAGCAGCGGTAGCGCGACCGCGCTAGAAACCCTACGCGTGCTCGGCACGACGCGGGACTTGGCGGAGCTAATCAACCGCGAGTCCCTGGACAGGATCATCATCGCCAGCGGACTGACACAGCCTGAGGTTGAGGATTGCGACCGCGTGACGCACCGGATGGGCATCACGGTAAGCCGTCCCATTCAGCCTGCGCGCACTGACGTTCTGGTTAAACATCAACGGGAATTCGGCCTCGATTTTATCGACCTGCGGGCAGCACCTTTCTCGCACCGCCAGGAGATTATCAAGCGTGCAGTCGACTTGGCTGGGTCGCTAATGCTCACGACGGTGCTTTTGCCTCTGTTTGCACTCATCGCCTTTGCAATTCGCGTGACGTCTGCCGGGCCGATCTTTTATAAGGCACGTCGCGTCGGCAAAGGCGGACGTTATTTTACCTTTTGGAAATTCCGCTCCATGTATGTAAACGGTCCAAGTAGGGACGAGCTAAGAAAGCGCAATGAGACCTCTGGACACCTCTTTAAGATCCGCACGGATCCACGAATAACGCCGGTTGGCCGGGTACTGAGGAGACTTAGTCTGGACGAACTGCCGCAGTTGTTAAACGTTCTGGCCGGCGACATGAGCCTGGTCGGCCCGCGACCGCTTCCCGTGGAGGATCTCGATCCGGATGGTATGAGCAGTGCGTTTGCACACTGGGCAGAACAGCGGGCGCATGTGCGGCCGGGCATCACAGGGCTTTGGCAGGTGAGTGGCCGGAGCGAATTGCCGTTTTCGAAAATGATGGAACTGGATGTTGAGTACATCCTGAATTGGTCTCTTTCACTCGATCTGAAACTGTTGTTTTTCGAAACGCCGCGAGCCGTGTTGTCTGGCCGCGGAGCATACTAGCGCGGACCCTAAAGATGGATACGGACGTCGTTCTAATCGCCTCGCAGAATCGGCCGCATAAACAGAATGTCGCGGGTGTCGGCATCAGTACAACCAACTACGCCGAGGTGACCGAGATGTGCCGGGACTGGATCGCTATGCGGCGATCAGGAAACCCGGGGGCCATGGCTCGTTACATTTGCGTGGCCTCGGTTCATGGAGTCGTTACCGCTCGAGACGACCACCAGGTAGCCAGATTCTTGAATGAGGCTGACATCGTCACTCCTGACGGCATGCCGTTGGTATGGGCCCTGCGTTCTTTCGGAATCAAAGGGCAGCGTCGGGTGTATGGACCGGATCTGATGCTTCGGCTCTGCGAGAGCGCGGCGAAACATGGACATCGTGTGTTCCTGTACGGCGGACGCGAAGACAGCCTTCGTGATCTTCGGATGCGCCTGCGAATACGGATCCCCCGTCTTCGTATCGTAGGCTCGTATGCTCCGCCCTTCCGGCCTCTGACTCCGTCTGAGACTGATTTGGTTCGCAAGCTGATTCTCATGTCCGACGCCGATATGGTCTTTGTAGGAATCAGCACTCCAAAACAGGAGCGATGGATGCATGAGAACCGCGAAGCCCTGCCGGGAATTGTGATGGTAGGGGTCGGTGCGGCATTCGATTTCCATGCCGGCCGCGTTCGCCAAGCGCCTGGATGGATGCAGCGCAATGGACTCGAGTGGCTCTTCCGATTGGTCATGGAGCCGGCGCGATTGTGGAGACGTTATTTGCTGGTAACTCCTCGTTTCTTGCCGCTGTGGGCCTTCCAGCGTTTCGGCATATTTTGGCGCACACTCCGCAGCCACGCCCATGCTATCGCGGGCAGCATTTAGAACGGCCGACAGCGCTGCTGGCGGTCCGAACCATGAGCGATGACATTAAGACTCCCGCGTTCTCCGTGCATCTAGATGCAATCAGAGGTGTGGCTGCCCTGGTTGTCTTCCTGGCGCATGGCCGGAATATGTTCTTCGGCAATGTTCAAGGGACCGACGCGAGCCCAGGTTCGTTGCCTGCGGCGGTTGGCGCGATCCCCGACACGATTTCAGCGCCTTCCGTCTCTCCCGCTGCACTTGGTATCGGCCATCATGCCGTAATCGTGTTTTTTGTGCTGAGCGGCTATCTGGTGGGTACCAGTGTAGTCCGCTCGATTCACGAAGGACGGTGGTCTTGGCGGAAGTACTTGGAACAACGACTGACCCGTTTGTGGATGGTCCTGATTCCGGCTCTGCTGATTGGACTGTGTCTGGACACCACCGGCGTTCGTCTGTTTGGTCCCCAGAGTCTGTACGGCGCTCCTCGCGGACAATCTGTGATCCAGCACCCCGTATCGGAACGATTGAATGTGTTGACGCTTGTTGAAAACGCCGCCTTCGTGCAAACCATCGCCGGGCCGGAGTTCGGCACGAACGTCGCACTATGGAGTTTGGCTAATGAATTCTGGTACTACATCGCGTTTCCCTTGCTCGCTCTCGCGTTGTGGCGAGGCGGATTCTCCCGAATGGCGTGCCTTCTTTCGACCGTTGTGTTGTTTTGGTTTGTGGGATCCTCGATCGCGCTCTATTTTTCAGTCTGGATTCTCGGTGTTGGGCTTAGCTATGTTCCACGGATTCCGAACCGTATGAGCAGGGCGATCGCGCTGATGGCGGCGACCCTGTTCCTGCTCACCAGTGCATATGTTAGGCGACATCCGTTCAGTTCGCAGTACGCATCGGATTTTGTGCTGGCACTGCTTTGCTGTGCCGTCTTGTACGGATGCCTACACGAACGGCAACCAATGCGTCCGGGCCTCTACTCACGGGTTGCGCAGAGCCTGTCGAAGGTTTCTTACTCGCTCTATCTGGTCCATTTACCGGCTCTCGTTTTTCTTAATGCCGCGTTTCAGAGTGTTTGGCATCGTTGGCCGAAGGATTCCCAACATATCTTGGCGTTTGCTGCACTTTCAGGGGGCGTGCTCGTTTGCGCGTACGTGTTTTATGTGCTGTTTGAACGGAATACGGATCGGGTCAGGGAGGCAATCAGCGGCCTACATCGCCGTCCTGCGGAGACTGCGCCGGAGGTATTCGCGTAGTGCGTTCCATTTCCGACTGGATCCGCAGATGCCTGGGCTCGGGCAGCGCATTTGTAATTCTCGATCAGATGGCGGTCAGCCTGGGGAATTTCGCCACCAACCTTGTACTGATCAGGAATTTGGAACCCAGCAGCTTCGGAATATACGCGGTCCTCTGGACCGTAATGCTGTTGCTCAACATGCTGCAATCCTCGCTGATCGTGCATCCGATGCTAGTGATGGCGGCATCGGATCAAGAGCTTCGGGCGCGAAAGCTGGCCACGGCCGCCATATGCGCTACGGTCATAGCGACACTACCGTCAGCGCTGATCTTACTCGGCGCCATGTTGGCGCTGCGCCGGCTGGAGCTCGCCGTGTGGATCGTGCCGGCTTTGCTCACCTGGCAATTGCAGGAAGTACTCCGGCGGTCGCTGATGTCTCGGCGCAAGTACCGGGAGTGCCTTTCGGGCGATTCCCTGAGCTATATCGGCCAAGCTTTGCTATTGCTATGCGCCGCGCGCGCTTGGAAGTTATCTCTTCCGCTAGTGTTCGTCTGCATGGCGGGAACATCGCTGTTCGCCGCGGCGGTGCAAACGTATCAGGTTCAGCCCGCATTGCTGCGATTACGCGAACTGAGGGAAGACTTCCGCGAGTTTTGGAAGCTCGGGCGCTGGATCGCCAATCTCAATCTGGTTGGGAGCATCACGACTACCGCTCTGCCGTGGTCGCTGGCCTTGTTCCGGGGACCTGTGGAGGCCGCCGGGTATCAGGCGCTTTTCTATATAACAGGATTCGTTCAACCGTTAACTTTCAGCATTGGATCGCTTGTGACGGTGGAGGTGGCGCGTTCTTCAGCCTTGGGCATGTTCCCCGCTTCGGTTCGCGGCATCCTGCGTCCTATTGCCGCGGGTGCGGCGGGGATTATTGGCTATGGCGCCGTGTTGGCGCTGTTTCCCGTGCTCGCATTGGATCTGCTGCTTGGCTCCGGTTCGGCATATCTGCACTTGACTCGCGAACTGCGGCTGTTCGTGGTGGCGGCGTTCCTTCTCTATCTGAGCCAAATGCTGTCCGAGATGCTGATCGGCCTGAGGGACACGCGGAGCGCCTTTCTATCCCAATGCTGGGCTTCGCTGGCTTGCCTTGCGGTTGGCGTGCCGCTTCTTCTTACGACCGGAATACTCGGCGCCGTGGTGGGGCTGATCGCAGCACATCTTGCGAGAACCGTCAGCGCCGGGATTTTCCTCCAAAGATATTTGCGTCTGCCACAGCAGTGGCCAGTCGCCGAAACATCCGTGACCGCGAGCGGAGCGGCGTAGTCGAGCGGAGATAATCGATGAAGATTGCGATCTTCGATTACGTCGTGACCGCGAACAATCCCGCGGGCAGCTGCCATCTTCAAATGCTACGGGATCTGTGCGCCGAGCACGAATTCACGGTCTTCTCCTTAAAGTTTGAAAATCCTTGCCCGGAGCGGATTGAATGGATACGTATCCCTGCGCCTGGACGTCCGCTCGCGCTCCTGTTCGTTATCTACCACTTGCTTTGTCCGCTGTTCTATTGGCACTACCGAATGCGAAGGCGTGTCCGGTTCGATCTCGTGCAGGTGGTCGAAAGCAATGCGCTGGTTGGGGATATCTCCTATGCGCATTTCTGCCACGCCGTCTATCTGCGGGAACACTGGCGAAGTTCGGGAGTCCGCGGGCTGCGAGGATTCTTTCGATACATCGACCATAAACTTCACGCGCTCATGGAACCGTTCATCTATCGCCGGGTCAAGTCGCTGATTGTTCCCTCGCGTGGCTTGGCCCGAGAGCTGCAAAACGAGTATCCGTGGCTGGCCGGCAAAGTCACCGTTGTCCCGAATCCTGTTGACCTGGAGCATTGCCGGAAACCACCCGGTTTTGATGCATCGTCGTTCCGCCGGGAGCACGGGTTGGACGAAACAAGCTTCGTCCTGGTTTTCGTGGCGCTGGGTCAATTCGAGCGGAAGGGTTTGCCCGTGCTCATCGACTCTCTCGCGGCGAGCGCTGATCCGACTCTGCAGTTGCTGGTGGTCGGTGGCCAGACCAACCTGATCGCGGATTATCGGCGGCGGTGTGCGCGCCAGGGGCTTGCGAAACAAGTGCTCTTCGCCGGCATGCGGCGTGACATCCGCCCGTTTCTGTGGGCCTCGGACGCTTTTGTTCTGCCGTCATCTTACGAAGTGTTTCCGTTAGTGTGCCTCCAGGCCGCGGCGGCAGGGATACCATTGCTGGTTTCGAAGCTAAACGGCGTCGACGAGTTCCTGGTCGATAGAGAGAACGGCTTTCTAATGCGGCGCTCGCATGAAGATGTCGGACGCACCATCGCTGCCGTCCGTGCGCTAGACCCATCCATCCGAGAATCTATCGCACGAAGGGCGCAAAAGGACGTCGAACGATACTCGACCCCGCTCTTTAGCTCAGCGTGGCGGGGGGTTTATCAGGATTTCGCCCAAGAATCGCATAAGATCCTGAAACAGGCGGCCTAGGGTACACATGGCACATCGCCCTGCTTCACTGAAACAGATTGATCAAGCCGTTCTGCAGACACTGCACGGTGCTGTTGCCGCTTGTGATCGGATTTTGGGGGGAGCCGCCGTCCGTTGCGCGCGCCAGGTTGACGAAACTATTGTTCGTAAAAATGACGCCATCGAGCGAGCCTGGGCTGTTGCCGTAGACTCCGGTTCCTTGAAATCCGCCTGTAGTGCGGATCGTGTTCCCCTCGTAGCGCGATTGTGCGTTGCTCCCGGCATTGCCGTTGATCCGGATACCGATGAATCCGGGACCTGGGATGGGAGTGGAGGTTTCAAGAATAATGCTGTTACCCGTGATGGAGACGCTGGCGCGCGGCGGAGTGATGCCGATGCCCGTAAAAACTGTGGAAGCATCGTTAGGCCACACCGCCGATCGGAGAATCGTATTGCCGGACACCCGGGATCCCTCCCACTGTTCGCCGCTCGTGTCGATACCCAGGAATTGAGCGTCTGCGATGTAATTGCCGGTGATGACCGTCGACTGCTTAGAGTATCGCGAGTTGGTCACGTAGATTCCGGTTTTTGCGTTGTGAAGGAAGTGATTGTTCTGAATGGTGAGGTTGGAAGCTTCGACAGTCATGCCCAGCTCGAAATCGCGAACCAGATTGTCCGCGACCAATGCCCCGGCCGATCCGACCTCGATTCCGATCTCCCCGGCGCCTTCAACCACATTTTCGACAATTTGGGCGCCTGTCCCGGTGAACACCGAGATTCCAAAGAAGGACGTGCCCGGCGGCACATGCCATCCGGTGAATACGTTCTGACTCACCACAATACTGCCGGGCCTGCTCTGTCCCTCGCCGATGACTTCGATGCCCATCCTGGTCAGGTTCGTTCCGTCATTGTTCGCGATCGTAAGGCTCTGGCCGTACTCGACCGGCACGGGATTGTACATGACGGTGATCGCATTGTCTCGGGTGATCGTGTCGAAATGATTGCTGGTGATGGCCAGATGATTGGGGCTGAACACAGAAATTCCACCACTGCAGTTAAAGAACAGGTTCCCCGTGATGGTCGTTTGATCGAGAGTGCCAGGACTGTAGATGGCATACTGGCCGACCGTGTTCATCGCCGTGATATTCCGAATCGAGATGTTCGTGGCGATCAGGGCGCTGGTGTTCTCGGCAAAGTCGACCACAAACGCGTTGCCGACGTTATTCCCATCGACCGTCAACCCGGTAAGCGAAACGTTGGAGGGATACGGGTCGCGCAGGCTCAAAACTGGCGAACCGCTGGCTGCGCGACTACTCAAACGAATCTTGGCCCAGCCGGAATAGTTCCGGCCGGATTGCAGAAGGATGGTCCGGCTCACGGAATAGGTGTACGCGGCGCCGCCGAAGTCGATCGTCGAGCCTGCGGGAGCCGCGTTGATAGCGGACTGAATTGCGTCGGCGTCGTCGGTGGATCCGTCGCCCCGCGCGCCGAACTGTTGGACAGAAACGGCTTGAGCACTCAAGAAGCTAGATAAAGCTAACGCTATTCCCCAGAAAAACACAGTGTGAGCACGGCTGGACATCCGGAATAATTATCTCCAAACAGAAAAACGCGGAATGCTCCGGCCGGCCCAAAGTACAGCTGGAGCCGAAGCAATCACATCTGCAGTGAGTTCATCGGCGGACGAGCCGTGAACTTTACCAGTAGCAGTATTCGTCGGTAAAAACCACCTTCTCATATTGCAGCCCGGCTGTCCATTAGGAAACCGCCCTAGTAGAAAAGCAGAGTCATGACGCCAGCAAGAACCAGCAGGTGGCATACCGTTCCGGATCGAGGGGGGCTGCATACACGAGTTGTTCTGCAGCGTGTTGCTCCGCGGACAGCGCGCGGATTTCTATGGGCAGCAGAAGTGATGATTATCGGCTACTTGGCATTCGGCCGTGGATTCGCGCACCTCGGAGCCGCACCTGTTTATCCTGCCGAACTCTTTCTCGCTACTTCGTTCTTATTCGGCGGCGCGGCCTGGATTCAGCTTTACTTGCGCGAACTGGCACGCGGGTGGCCCGTGGCCGTCGTGATGACTGCGTTTTTCGCATGGGGCCTGTTCGAGACCAGCCGAGGCATCTTGGGCGGCTACAGCCTGATCGAAAGCCTTCGAGGCTTGGCGGCTCACTATTACGCGATTTTCTTCTTCATCGGATGGCAACTCGCCTCCGGCACAAACCCGCAATGGTTTCTGAGGCTCCTGACGCGTGCATCGGCCATTATGACTGCTAGCGGCGTCCTGACCGCCGCGCTGTCACACCTGGGCTCAAGTGTTGGACTGATCGCCCTGTTTCTGACTCCGCCGGCGATGCCGGCGTACACCGCTGTCGGTTTGCTGGCCTTTGCTCCGTACCTGTCCGTGTGGTTTTACCCCTTATTTGGCGGCAGCCTGACGACACTCTTGCTGCATCCAGGCCGAGCCGCCTGGCTCAGCATGTTGATCGGCGGCGGATTGGTTGTCTACGGATCGGGCAGAGCCCTGATTCGCCGCCTCCTGATCGTCACGATTGGGCTTGTTTTGATGCTTGTAACGATCGGCCCCCTGCTCCCGGTGATGGAAGGCAGGGGTGGAAATCTTTCGCCCCGATGGCTGATGGCCAGGATGGTCACGCTGGTGGATTCGGACATCGCTGAACAAATCATCGCCACAGAAGGAAGCGCCGCGGACGTATCGAAAATTCGTTCGATCTCCGGCACTAAAGAGTGGCGAAAGCGATTCTGGAGCGCCACCTTAGATTCCCTGGAGGCCGAGAACCTGTGGCTGACCGGTCACGGCTACGGGTTCTCGCTCGGAACTCTGATTCATGAAGACGTTCGCACGCCTCACAACTTTGCCATCTATCTGCTCGGCTACACGGGATGCGTGGGGCTCGCCTTGTACGCAGGATTTGTCCTCGCCTTGTTCGCGGCGATGCGCGCCTTACCACGTGGACCGTTCCGGCTGTTTCTAATCGGTCAACTCGCCACCACATTGATCGTGGCGTCTTTCGGCAATGGACTCGAGACTCCATTTGTTGCCGTGCCCTTCTACCTCGTTATGGGACTCGCTTACGGTTTCGCGCGGGCGGGCGCCGGAGCGTCGCATGCGTAAAATCCTGATCGTGGTGCCGCACCTTTACGGCTCCATGCGCCTGCTGGCGGACAACATGCGTTACCTCGATCTGGAGCAGTACCGCATTACGATGCTCGTGTTGGAGCCTGTTCTGACGCTACAGGACGAATTCCCTCCGCAGGTGAAGATCGTCACGGCAGCCTATACAAAAGCTGGAAAAGCGGGAGCTCGGCTGGGCTATCCAATCGATCGAAGCAAGCTCCGCCGCTGGGCTCACCGCTTCTTTCAGGTGTGGCGAGAAGCTAAGCGGCACGATCTGGTCATAAGCTGGTCGGAGCTGACCCCGACTTACGTTACGGTGGCAGCCGGCGCGCTCGCGAGAAGGCCGGTGATCGGCTGGGTGCATATCCATCTCTCGAGGACTTTCGAGCTTAGGATCCGGCCGCGCTGGGCCCACTCTCCCGCCATTCGGCTGTTCTATCCGATCCTGCGACGCGTGGTCGGGTGCTCGCGTCCTGTAAGTGATGATCTTCAAACCTCTTTCGGGCTAAAGAACGTTACCTGTATCTCAAATACCGTGGATATCCAGCGGATTCGCAAGTGCGCTTTAGAGGAGATCGAAGGCGATCTGCGGGAACTCTATTCCCCCTCCACGCCGGTCATCATCAACGTTGCGGCGCTGGAACCGCAAAAAGGTCAAGAGGTTTTGATACAGGCTCACGCCCTCGTGATCGGCAAGGGTTTGGCACATCGACTTCTCTTGGTCGGCGACGGGACCAGGAGAAAAGAGTTGGCCGCTCTGGCCAAGGCACTCGACGTCTCAGCCACCGTTCACTTTGCGGGTTTCAGAAAGAACCCGTACACGCTGATCGCTCGTTCCTCGGCATTGGTGCTCAGCTCGCACATGGAGGGATTCGCTCTTGTGCTCGCCGAAGCCTTGGCTTTGGGCGTTCCCATAGTCTCTACCGACTGTGAAGCGGGTCCGCGTGAGGTCCTTCAGGACGGGCGTTTTGGCTTGCTCGTGCCCGTGAACGACAAAGAGAAGCTGGCTGCGGCGATGGAGCGGATCCTTACCGAAATCGAACTCAGGGAGCGGCTTACCCATGAGGCGCAAGGCGATTGCAGCCACATTGACGCTGCCCGTAGCGCGGCCCAAATGGAATCTCTGTTTGAAGAGGCACTGGTGGGAAGAGCATGAACAACCTATATGCAAAAGGCGACGGAATTCTCCTGATCCATAATTCGTACCAGCAGGCCGGCGGCGAGGATCGTGTGTTTGACCTCGAGGTCCGATTACTGCAAGCGAATGGACATCGCGTCTACCAGTATCAGGACCACAACCGGAGAGTCCCGGGCATGGGTCGCATGGAATTGGTTCTGGGCACGATTTGGAACAACAGCAGCTATCGCGATGTGACTGCTCTCATCCAAAGGGAACGAATTGGCTTGGTTCATGTACACAACACCTTCCCACTGATTTCTCCTTCGGTATATTACGCGGCGCGGAAAGCCGGCGTAGCCGTGGTTCAAACGCTGCACAATTATCGTCTATTGTGTCCGGATGCGAAATTGATGCGGCAGGGGAAAGTATGTGAAGACTGTCTGGGCCGCAGCATTCCCTGGCCCGGCGTAGTTCGAGGCTGTTATCAGGGAAGCCGTTGCGCCACCGCCGTGACCGCTGCGATGACGAGCACACATCGGCTGCTGGGTACTTGGTCCAAATGCATTGACCAGTATGTTGCGCTGACGGAGTTCGCACGGAGCAAGTTCATTGAAGGCGGATTGCCCGCCGCGAAGATCGCAGTCAAACCGAATTTCATTGACCCGGATCCAGGTTGCGGCCGCCCCGGCGACTACGCGCTGTTTGTCGGACGCCTTTCTCCGGAAAAGGGCCTCGCGACGCTGATCGAGGCCTGGGACAGGCTGGCAAACCCTATCCCGCTTAGGGTAATTGGCGACGGACCTCTGTCGCCACAAATTCTCGCTGCCGCGGCGCGCAATCCTCGGATCCAGTGGATGGGGGCGTTGCCGGCATCTGAAGTACGGCGGCAAATGCAGAGCGCACGCTTTCTGGTCTGCCCTTCTATCTGGTACGAAAGTTTCGGAATGATTATCGTCGAGGCGTTCTCGACCGGGCTGCCTGTAATTGCAAGCAATTTAGGGGCGATGGCAGAGCTGGTGGAGCATGAGCGAACAGGTCTTCTGTTCACGCCCGGTGACCCCGCGGATCTCGCGCGGATTGTCCAGTTCGCGCTAGATCGTCCTCAGTTGCTGGACTACATGCGCATGCGAGCCCGTCGTGAATACGAGCAACACTATACGGCATCCACGAACTATCACCTTCTGATGTCAATCTACGAAGATGCGGATCGCCACAACAGCGCCCGAGTTCGCCCCAACGCCCTGAATGACCTCGCTCTTGAAAGGAACGTATGCAAGCCCCCAATCAATCGACCAGCGCAGTCATGACAATATCTTCGAATGTCACCGTGAGCCGACGGAGCAACATCGTCTCATGCAATCTAAGCGACGAAACAGTTCTCCTTGATTTGACCTCTGGCATTTACTTCGGGCTGAACCAGGTGGGAGCGAGTATTTGGGCTCTGATCGCGACACCACGGAGCACCGGCGAACTTCGGGACGAGCTGCTCAAGGAATATGAGATCGATACGGCGGCTTGTGACACGGCTATGCTGCAGTTTCTGAATCACCTGGCAGCAAAAGGTCTCATCACCTTACAGGAGAAATGACAGTACGGACTCTCTTGCGTGTCCCCCGAAAGCTTCTCGCAATGAGGCATGAGAGGCGGCGTTTACTAGTACAGGCCGCTGTATTGTTGGTAATCGCGAGACTATTGCTGCTGATATTTCCACTGAGGAGAGTGAGGCCGATGATGACTGTGGCAGCGCGATGGCTTCCAGGAGTTCAACGGCCGTCGCCACCAGAAGACGTTGTGTGGGCGCTGGCGGCCGTTACCCGGAGGTTCTCCGGCACATGTCTGGTGAATGCCGTTGCGGCTCACGCTCTACTGCACAAACATGGACATTCATCAACCGTTCGCGTAGGCGCGGCGCGCAAAGAGGGTGCTTTCGCAGCCCACGCCTGGGTGGAACGGGACGGTGAAATCGTGATGGGTGGACCACAGTCGGTGATCGCGGAATATACACCCTTTCCGCGGTGGGATGACTTCACATTATGAGCGGAATCATCGGCCTGTTTCGCAGAGACGGCGCGCCAGTTGGAAGCGAAATGACCGCGGGCATGCTTGGCGCGATCATGCACCGCGGACCCGATAATTCCGGAGTGTGGAACAAGGGATCGGCTGGACTGGGTCATTGTATGTTGTGGACGACGCCGGAGTCGCTGAGCGAAATCCTGCCATTCGAAGACACCGCTTCGGGCTTGGCGATCACGTGTGATGCGCGAATCGATAATCGTGCCGAATTGATCGAGGGCCTTGGGTTGCAGGCGCGAGTCGGCGAAGTTACAGACAGCGCTTTGATCCTGGCTGCGTACGTCAAATGGGGAGTGGAATGTCCCAGCCACTTGATCGGGGATTTTGTATTTGCCATCTTCGACAACAAGAATCAACAGATGTTCTGCGCCCGGGATCCGATGGGCGTGAAATGTCTGTACTACTACCTCTCCGACCGTCTGTTTGCGTTCAGCTCCGAAATTAAGGGGCTGACGCGGCTATCGGAAGTGCCACAGCACCTAAACGAAGTTCGTGTTCTGGATTATCTGGTAAATCTTTTCGACGATCGGACCATCACGTTTTATCAACATATCCTGCGCCTGCCGCAGGCCACCAGCCTCGTCGTGAGCCGGGACCAGACGCGCGCATCCACGTATTGGTCGTTAGATCCTCATCGCGAGTTGAAGCTCGCATCTGATGAGGAATACTCGGAGGCGTTCAAGACTTGCTTTGTCGAATCCGTTCGATGCCGGTTGCGCAGCGCTTATCCCGTGGTTTCCGCGTTGAGCGGAGGCCTGGATTCTTCGTCCATCACATGCGTCGCAAGGCAGCTCTACGATTCCGCCGGAAACCATCAGCCCCTGGATACAGTTTCTCTGATTTTTCCCGGGCTGCCAAAAGAGGATCTTCGGTACATCGATGAGCGCGAATTCATCGACGCTGTTCTCACGACTGGAAACTACCGGCCGCATTTCGTCCACGCCGATCAACTGACGCCGCTCCAGGACGTCCGCCAGATTCAATTCCATTTGGATGAAGCATTCTTTGCCGGAAACCTCTACCTGCACTGGGAGATGTATCGCACGACGCACTGCAACGGGAGTCGTATCTTTCTGGACGGACTCGACGGGGACACCACCATTTCACATGGGTTTGAATATCTGGCTGACTTGATTCTCAGTTTGCGATGGAAAACCCTTCTTCGGGAAGTGCAACTGATCCGTCAGAACCTGGGGATCGGCCGCAAGCGAGTGCTTCGCGACTACTGCATCAAGCCGCTGTGTCCTACCTGGGTTTATAAAACCTGGGATTGGGCGCATGGCCGCCGCGGGGACACACGGATCACAGGTGAGTTAGTCACGCGGGAATTCAAAGAAAGGCTCGGGCTGACCGAACGTGTCAACTCATTTCTCACCAGCAGCCGTTCCTGCACTCGCACAGCCCGCGAAAAGCATTGGGAAATGCTGAATTTCCCGCTGTATGCCCACGCTCTGGAAATGGCTGACAAGGCGTCCGCCGCATTTCAAGTTGAAGCACGCTATCCCTTTTTCGATCGCCGGTTGATCGAACTGTGCCTTGCCTTGCCTGCTCGTCAAAAACTCGGTCAAGGATGGAGCCGTTGGATTCTGCGCCGGGCGATGGAAGGTATTCTTCCCAAAGATATACAGTGGAGACCCGCCAAGGGTAACCTGAGTCCAAATTTCTATCGCAAGCTGATCGAGGGCGACCGTAAGCTCCTGGATGAGACAGTTGAGTCGCAGACGTTGGCTCCCTATTTGGATCTTTCGGCGATCAAGGCCGCTTATCGGCGGTATGAATCCGCTCCACTACACTCGCATGTCGATTCCTCTCAACTTTTCGCTGCGGCAAATCTGGCCGTATGGCTGGATACCGTTCGATTGAAAGCTTGACGTGATGCCCGCCAGTGGCGACGGCGGTCCCCGTCCATTTCAAAAGAAAGGAGGTAGAAAGCATGACCGAGAAAAAGACCTGGTCCCCACCCACTCTGACCGAGTTTGGAAACGTGGAAGACCTCACCTTGGCAACCAACAAGGTCTTCGGTACTGGCGACGCTTTTACGTTTCAGGGCCAGACCACAAGACTCAGCGGATGATTAGCGGATGTCTCCTCAGGTCCGATAATTCTGGGGAGTTCGGCGGGGGAGGACCTTTATGACCCGCCCCCGCCCAATATAAACTATGCACACCTACACTGCTTACGGCCTCCACATCAGTTCGGAAGTGCCGCTCCTTGAATTTCTCGCAGGCGATCCCCTGGGCGACGCCGCAGCGGATGTACTCGTCCGATACGGCATTGGGGAAGATTGGATCGGGGACGTTACCGACCGGGAATATCATCTCGCAATCGAGCACAGAGAGGCGCGGTTCTGGTTCAAGGAAGTCGGCGGTTTTGTGGTTCGGGATGGAAAAACTATTGAGCTGATGCCAATTCCGGGGGCGGACGAAAGTTTGATCCGGCTGTACATAGAAGGCATGGTGATGGCGATGCTCCTCTATCAACGGGGATTTTGTGTACTTCACGCCAGCGTCGTAGATATTGATGGCCATGCAGTCGCATTTCTCGGCCATGTGGGCGCAGGAAAGTCTTCACTCGCTGCGGCGCTGCAAGCCCGCGGACACGCGGTCATCAGCGACGATAATGCCGCCGTCCGCGTCGCGGCAGGCCAGGCTACCGTCGAGCCCGCTTATCCCTTCTTGAAGCTCTTTCCGGAAATCGCAAGCTCGCTTGGCTACCGAACTGATCAGCTCCGCGTGCTGCACTCTTCGCAAAAGAAGGTCGCCGGAGTCGTTGCCGGGAAGTTCGCCGCGAAAGCACGGCGTCTGGAGCGCCTTTACATCCTCGGCCGCGAGCACCCGCCGGAGATTCGGTCTTTAGGCGCGTCGCAATTGATCCTGGAACTAATCCGCAATTCGGTACCCACGCGCTGGGGTTGCACCGCCGACGGAGACCATTTGCGACGCTGCGGGACCGTCGCGCAACACGTGAACGCATTCACCGTGAGGACCTTCGATAGGCTCGATTCGCTCCCCGAACTTGCGGAACGCCTGGAGCTGCACTGCACCGCGGGCGATGTGCTTCGCGATAACATCCCCATTGCCATCAGATCGCATACGCTTGCGATGGGTGACGGAGCTCAGGGGTAAGAAGGTGCCGCTACTTAAGAAGTGGACTGGACAAATCCCCTATCTGGTCCGAACCGCGAAACTCATCTGGGTATCTACTCGCGAGTGGAGCATTTTCTGGGCCGCGATTCTGATCGTGCTGGCCGTCCTACCCGTCGCCACCGTCGTTTGGATGAAAGCGCTCGTGGACAGCCTCGTGAACGGGCTGCGTGCGGGTACTTCCTGGACCACCATGCAGCCTGCCGTCGTCTACGGCAGCCTCATTTTGACTACGTCGCTGATAACCGAGCTCGCCCACAGCACTCTGGAATGGATTCGGGCCATGCAGGCCGAGCTGATTCAGGACTACATCAGTGCTCGAGTCCATCAGAAATCAGTCGAAGTGGACTTAGCCTTTTACGAATCACCCGATTATTACGACAGCCTTTACCGGGCGCGAGACGACGCAAATACGCGGCCCGCACTGTTGTTGGAACATCTGGGCGCCGTGATCCAAAACACCATCACGGTCGTTTTGCTGACCTTACTGATCGTTCGATATTCGCCGTGGATGATGCTGGCCATGGCATTCAGCGTGGTGCCGGCATTTTTCGTTGTGGCCCATTACAACTGGCTACAGCATCGCTGGTGGCGCGACACTACCGTCGAGCGGCGCTGGATCCAATACTACGATCAGAAATTCACGACTGCGGCAGCCGCTCCCGAAATCAGATTGTTCCATCTGGGCCCGTTCTTCCAAGCAGCCTTCGAAGCGCTCCGAACAAATCTGCGCTCACAACGGCTGCAATTGATCCGCAAGCAGAGCTTGTCCAGAATGATCGCCGCGCTTGCCGGAATGGGCGTGGTTGGAATCACACTGGGCTGGATGGGGTGGCGCACGTTTCGGGGTTCAGCCACGCTGGGCGACCTGACGTTGTTCTATCAAGCCATCGTGGGCGGCCAGAGTTTAATGCGGAGCATCACCGCCAGTCTGACCCAGGTATATGGCAACAGCTTGTTTCTTGGAGAATTCTTTGCGTTTTTAGACCTGAAGCCTAAAATTGTCAGTCCCAAACAGCCCCTCCCCGGGCCAAGCGTTCTGCGCGAAGGTATCGGGTTCCGAAATGTCACATTCTGCTACCCGGGTAGCGAACGCACCGCTTTGCAGAACTTCGACCTCGTAGTTCCCGCCGGTAAGATCGTCGCGATCGTGGGGCCCAACGGCGCGGGCAAGAGCACATTGATCAAGCTGTTGTGCCGATTCTATGATCCACAGACAGGCAGCATCACCTTCGATGGCCGCGATATCCGGCATTTTTCAATTGACGACTTGAGATCCAGCCTGTCTGTTCTCTTTCAGGTGCCGGTTTCCTACGATGCCCCCGTGAGTGACAACATTGCCATCGGTGACGTCACGTCCCCAAGCAGTCCGGAGGCAATCGAGGCCGCCGCACGCAGCGCAGGAGCGCACGAAATGATCTCGTGTCTGCCGAACGGATACAGCACTCTCCTCGGAAAATCCTTCGCAAACGGAACCGACCTTAGCGGCGGCGAATGGCAGCGCATCGCCATGGCCCGGGCGTTCTTGCGCGAAGCTCCAGTGATCTTGCTGGATGAGCCCACCAGTTTCATGGATTCGTGGGCAGAGCTCGAATGGTTCGACCATCTACGCGTGCTCTCCAAAGGCCGGACGACCCTGATGATCACACATCGATTCACAATCGCGATGCGCGCGGACTGGATTCAGGTCATGAAAGACGGCCGGATCATCGAGTCGGGAACACACGAGATGTTGATACGGCAGGATGGCTTCTACGCGCAGTCCTGGCGAGATCAGATGGAAGCCAGCCAGAGGGCTGTGCCCGTGGGCGTATAGATGTCACTGAAGGCTATCTACGCAAGAGCCGAAACTGAGTTATTGGTACTCTGCGGGCGTAAGACTTTCGGCAGTCGCGAGGCTTCCTTGGTTGATCGCACTCTCGAGCGACGTTTGGATTGGACGTTCATCCTTAATGAAGGCGATCGCCATTGCGTTCTGCCATTACTCCACGCCAACCTGGCGTCCTCTGGCTACCTGCAGCGAGTTCCTTCGGACGCCAGGCGCGCCCTTCAGGCCGCCGTGCGGCGGATCGCCGGACACAATCTCGCTCTGACCGGAGAATTAATCCGGATTCTGAACGTTCTGGCCGAGGAGGGTATTCCTGCCATACCGTTCAAAGGTCCGATGGTGGCATTGGCCGCGTATGGCGATTACTCCCAGCGCTGTTTTGCGGATCTGGACATATTGGTAGATCAAGTAACTTTGGTCCGTGCCAGAGAGGTTATTGCGAGATCCGGTTATCGGCCCGCCTTGGCCCTGACGCCTCATGAAGAGCGGGCTTTTTTGAAGAACGAGTGCGCGGTTCAACTGCGCGACAAAAGCCGTGGATTTGTCGTCGAGCTGCACTGGCGATTTAGCGAGCGAAACGCTTCCGTAGACCTGCCTCTCGAAGACTTCCGTAGGCGCTGCGGCACGATATTGCTCGCGGGCGTCAAGGTCCAAAGCCTTGCTCTAGAAGATCTTCTTCTATACCTGTGCGTCCATGGAGCGAAGCACTGCTGGGAGCGCCTGGAATGGATTTCGTGTGTGGCCGAAATCGTTGCCCGGCATCCTCAATTGGATTGGACGGCCGTGAAGGCTCGCGCCAAGGCGTATCGCATCGAAAGGCTTGTACATCTTGGCCTGAACTTGGCTCAATTGCTTTTTTGCGTTTCCGTTCCCGATAACGTGCGAGCCCGGCTGGAGACGGACCACGCTGTTCTCTCGCTTTCCAACTCGGTCCTGACATGGTTATTCGCGGAGCGCGCCGTCCCGCATTATCACCAGCGGGCCGCGCGATATCTGTTCATGCTGAAGACCCGGGAGCGGTACGCTGATAAACTCCGGATCATTTGGTTTTCGGCTATCAAGCCTCCTCATCCGGATGCGGAGGAATGGATCAACTTGCCTCCCCAGCTTTCGTTTCTGCATCGTATCTTTCGGCCCGTCCGCTTGCTGAGTCAATACGGCGCCGTGGCGTGGCGCCATTATTGCGGGGGACGGGAGTGAACCCGTCAGCGACACGAATGCTTGTTCGCGGACTCGCGTTACTGCTGGCATTGACCTTGTTTTCTCTGCTGCCCGAACCTCTCAAGGGTCGTTTAGCGACCGCCGGCCTGCTGCACGAATGCACTCACATCGCGGCGTTCGGCATCACTTTCGTCGGCATTGCAATTCGCGTCAAGAGTCTTGCAGCTTCAGCCGCACTGGCGGTTCTGCTGATCGGATTCGGAGCTGCGCTTGAACTGCTCCAGACCGCAGTATACGGGAACTACCTTGAGTACTGGGATATCCGTGCCGACGCTGCCGGAGTGGCGCTGGGCATGGCATGCCAGCGGATTGCCTTGGCTATTTCTTCGAAGTCGCGTCCGGCATCTCTCTGCTGATGCCAAGGTTTTGCCGAACCAGGTCGGGAGGGGAATTCTCGATCCAATCTGTCAACGACACATCCTGGAATCGATCTGCCCGAAACAGTTCTAAGAAGATCAAATCCGTGGATCCAGTGTTCTCGACATAATGACCGTAGGTTTTCGGTACGTATCCAATATCTCCCGCGGCGAAATCTGCTGTACGCGCTGTACCGGCATTAAAGAAGACGGTCATCCGGGCTTTTCCCTGCAAATAGTACTGCCACTCGTCGGCGTGCGGATGCCAATGCATCTCTCGTAAGCCCCCCGGCTTCACGACGACATGGGCCGCGGCGATGGACGTCGAGACCGGGAAGGTTCGAGCGTCTACAATCTTCATTTCTGTGGACGCAGTCTTACGGGCTGGGGCCATTGCTCCCAGGGAGAAATGAAATGCGATTGACGAGCGGCCTTTTGAGGCGGCTGCCGTGCGCTGGTCCTGTTCAATGGGATTGGGCGAAGCACCCTGAAAAATATAGCGGCCTCCTTCAGGCAGCGCGTACACTGCGTCCAAAGCGGCCTGAGACGCGCCCCAATTCTTGGCGAGAACATCCCGGGGTGTATGGCGGAGCCAGTCGGACATCTGAGTCGTATTGGCGTCTGAGAATGCGCCGGTATCGAAAACCATCAGGACAGCGCATCCGTCCGGACCCAAACCTTGCATGGAGTGCGGAACGCCGGTTGGGAAGTACCAGAGGTCGTTCGCGGTCAAATCTTTGATATAGCTTTTTCCATCGAGATCGATTGCAGTAAGGCGGGCGTTCCCGCTCAGGACGAACCCCCATTCAGCGGCGCCGTTCCAATGCAGCTCCCGAATTCCGCCGGCCGTTAGCCGCATGTTCACTCCCGCGATTTCCCTCGCGATCGGAAAATCCTCCGCATTCACCTGGCGCGACCATCCGCCTTCCAGAATCCTGCGATGAGCAGTCGAGAATGAGCTCCAAAAGTTGGGGGCGTCCCCGTGATCCGTCGGCGGCGGTGAAAAGTTACTCGGGTTGACGCTCCCTAAGAGATGGTTTTCTGGACCCGCACTGCTGGCACTTCGGCCATTGTCAGCTCCCCTGTTTGGAATGCCCTGCCCCCACGCATGTTTTGAAAGCGTGGCCGCGGTCACCAGGGCTGCCGAGCTCGTGCCCAGGAATTTGCGCCGCCCGTAGGCAAGTTGATCGCGGGCATCCATTCTTGGATTTGATCCAGGCCGCAGCCGGCCGTTTCGCTGGAATGCGGCACTCGAAGCGAATCACTTACTTGCGTTGACCCTCGGCCGGCTTCGACGATTCGCGTGCGCGAGAGAGGACGTACGCCTGAATCGACCGCACCTGCCCAGCGTTAAGGATGTTTTTGAAGGACGGCATGCCGGCCGAGGCGCGGCTTCCGCCCAGAACAATGTTCTCGAAATCCTGGTGGATTTCTCTGCTGGCGTAACGGAGATCGGGCAGCGGGCCCGCAACTGCGTTAATTCCGTGACAGGGCGCGCAGTTCGAATTGTAAAGAAGATTTCCTTCATGCACGACCTTCGGAGAAGCATTGATGGCGATGGCCGGCACGGGTGGATCCTTGTGTCCGTATGGCGGGGCTTTTAACGTCGCGGTTCCATTGAGGGTGAACGTCAAAATCCGTCCATAGCCGGGTTTCACTGGACCCGATCCGGGAGCATTGAACGATCCCGGTGCTCCACCCCAGCCCACCATCAGCGATAGATACTGGGTGCCATCCACGGTATAGGTCACCGGAGGCGCCATGATCCCAGTGCCGGCATCGAACGTCCATAATTGCTTGCCGTCGGTGGAGCGATAGGCGGCTAACACTCCGTCCCCGCGCCCCTGAAACACCAGGTTGCCGCCCGTAGCGAGAACGCCGCCCGCTTCGACCGTGGGATAACTCACGCGCCAGGCCGCCTTCTGCCCTACCGGATCCCACGCTACCAGCTCTCCGGTTGCGGGCGGCATGGCTACCAATTTGGCGCTGAGCGGACCATCATACATGCCGTCCAGACCCAGATTTGCGCGTTCGGAATCGTACTTCCATTTCGAATCGGGCGCATGCAGGAACTGCGTGCCCACTTTCGCCGGAAGATAGACCAGTCCGGTCGCCGGACTATACGCCATGGGGTTCCAGTTGTGCGCGCCGTCCGGGCTGGGCGAGACGATCACGGGTTTGAGATCGGCGAAACCCGTTGCCGATTCGACTGGCCGTCCGGTCTTTGAATCGAGTCCCGTGGCCCATGTCACGCCGCTCACGAATGGCGCACCGGAGATGAACTCTCCTGTCTCGCGATCCAGCACGTAGAAGAACCCGTTCTTATTAGCCTGCATGATTACCTTTCGCGCGCGACCGCCAATGGTCAGGTCGGCTTGCATCAACGGCTGTGTAGCATCGTAGTCCCAGTTTTCCCCGGGCGTGGTTTGGAAATGCCAGGCCAGTTCGCCATTGCTCGCGTGTACCGCAAGGATGGAGGCCGTGTAAAGACTATCGCCTCCCCCGCGGATTGCCCGATACCAAGCCGTGGCGTTGCCCGTTCCGAAGTACAACAGGTCAAGTGCCGGGTCGTAGACAATGCCTTCCCAGGCTGTGCCGCCCCCGCCTGTCTTCCAGTATTCGCCCGTCCAGGTTTTCGCAGCGCTCTCCAGAGCTTTCGATTCAAACCCCTTGGAAGGATCTCCGGGCACGGTATACGTGCGCCAAGCCATCTTACCGGTTTCGGCGTCATACGCCGAGATATATCCGCGCACACCATTCTCCGCGCCTGCGTTGCCGATAATCACCAGTCCCTTGGCGATGCGGGGAGCACCGGTGATCGAGTATTGCTTCGCGCTATCGGTGGTGGATGCGGTCCACACCGGAGTACCGGACTTTTCGTCCAGAGCGATCAGGCGGCCGTCCAGCGTTCCCACATACACTTTGCCGCGGTACAGCGCTACGCCGCGATTGACCACATCGCAGCAGATGAAGTAAGCCTGCTCGCGAGGCACCTTCGGATCGTATGTCCAGCGGACCTCGCCTGTTTTCGCGTCTATAGAGTACACCATACTCCACGAGCCGGTGGTGTAAATGGCACCATCCTTTACAAGGGGCGTCGCTTCCAATCCGCGGGTGGTACCCAATTCGCGGCTCCAGACCAGTCCCAGCTTGGAGACCGTCTGCTCGTTGATCTGGTTCAGGGGGCTGAACCGATGGTCGTCATACGTTCGCCCGTACATTACCCAGTTGCCCGTGTCCTGATCCGCATTGCGGAGCGTCGCGTCGTCTAGAATCTTCTGACGGCTGCAGGAGACGAAAGCGAAAAGGGCTGGCAACATTGCCCAGGCAGCTACGCGGCGCGTCGACATGAAACAAACCTCCCAAGCATTCAGCAAAGGGTCAACTATATCACCACGGACCAGCGTTGCAGCCGCTGCAATTTTATGAGCCAACGGCGTCACGGCCGGGTACGCGAAGGAAGTCGCACAGTTTCGGCCTAAGGCGGTCTGCTATTTCGGTTGTGGGGAAAAGGTTACATTCACTAATCCGAGGCGCTGTTGCTCGGCTCGAGTGTATTGATCGTCAGCTCGTGCGCAGAGGGCGTCAAAGTCTACCGCGGGTATTCTCGCATCAAGTTGGGCAATTCGGGACAGAGCTCGCCAGAGGGCCCATTTGCCACGGATTCCCAACGTCAGCGTTTCGAGCGCTTCAAACGTTCCTATACCAACGCCATGGTCGTCGCGCCGAAGTTTGAGTCGACTGGCTCTCTCAGCGACCCAGCCCGCCGCCTCGCTCAGATCGAAGTGGGCCGGACCGACTCGATCGATGATTTCCTGCAGCGTCTGTTGATCCTGTTTCACTTCAGAGCACAGCTCCGATGCAAACTTGCCAAGCTGGTCATCCCGATAGTGCTCCCTCAACGACTCCAGCAACTTCACTGCGAAGTGTGATCCAGAGAAATGGTCATGTAAATAGGTGGTTAGCGGGTCGTTCATCTTGCCTCCTCACGATGCCCAGTACGTCCGCGGCTTAACTGCTCACCGCACGTTTTGGGCCGAGCGGCCGCGCAGAATTGAGCACACCGCGGCGACAGGAACGGTTGAGGGCGCTGTGGCACTACAATTGCAACGTCTATGTTAGAGATCTAAGCCGATCATGAGTCAATGTACCTGATGGTCTGGCAGGACAAAATGACGGAAACGAAAACGAAGACGTTGCATTCCTGGATTGCTTTGGAGCATGCGCGTTTGCACCTCATCACGGCCTGGCCAGAGAGCGCCCGGAAACAGGCATTACTGATCGCAATTCGGTCTTCGATTCAGCGGCTGATGGTCGAGCCCGAGGCAGCCTCTTTTAAGTGCCTGGTATGCAGAACAGGACGCAAAATGATGGTGCTTCCTTCTCCGCGACGGACGCCGGTTAGTGGTTTTCACGAAATCGCCGCGTGACCCCAGTGTTAGGTGTCGCGCCGTTGTCTTCAGGTGCCATCCGAACGACTACGGCAATTGGGATTAGGTAGTGATCGGTCAGCAGATGCTCTTTGAGACTCGGGAAGTGCCCGAAGGATTTGTGTTCCAGCCTGAGGTGATGTCTCTTCGGTCTACGCTACACCTTCGCGTCGCATTCTCTTGGCCCAGCGCCCAGTCTCGCGCCAGCCTTCGAACCGCTGCGGAGCCGGGCTGCTGCGCTTGCTGGCATTCCGCCGGAGGACTCCGCTGAAGTCCTTGTGACCGAGTATCAGCCGGGAGCAGGCATCGGCTGGCATCGAGACGCGCCATCGTTCGGAATTGTAGTCGGTGTCTCGCTAGGCGCGACCTGTCGTATGCGCTTTCAAAAGGGAGCAGGCATGGATCGGCAGACGTGGGCGATCGAGCTGCCCCCTCGTTCCCTCTACTTGCTCACCGGGAGCGCGCGCACGGAATGGCAGCACAGCATTCCTCCGGTCAGGTCGCTACGCTATTCGATCACATTCCGTACTGTTCATCCCAATCCCGGTTTGCGTCGTCCCCATCGTGAGCACTATCCCGCACGAACCAAGTGAAATCTGGACCGAGAATTGCATTACACTTCCGTGGATTGTCTGACGGGCGTTCGCGATAGGAGGACCTGTGAAACGTTTTTCGCTGCTATACGTAGGAGCCCTGACTGCCGTTTCGGTCTGTCTGGCTCCGCTGACTACATTTGCTGACGACTACGACAAGAAGACAATCGTGACGCTTGATCAACCGACGGAGGTGCCGGGTACGATTCTGCAGCCGGGTACTTACGTCATCAAACTGCTCAACTCTTCCTCCAACCGTCACATAGCCGAAATCATGAACGAAAAGATGGACCACCTCTATGCGCTTACCTTCACGGTGGCGGCAGAAAAGGTGGAGCGGACAGGCAAAACCGTCCTGACGTTTTACGAAGGAACTCAGGGTCGTCCACAAGCGATGCGAAAGTGGTTCTGGCCAGGCGATACCGTCGGCCAGGAATTTGTTTATCCGAAGAACCAGGCTGCAGAGATTAGTGCTCGAACGAAGGAAAGGGTGCCGGAAGGAGAGCTGCCGAGCGTGTCGGAGAGCGGGCAGTCCTTGATCCCCGACAATGCGCAGCCTGTACCGCTCGAACGCCACTGAGCAGAAGACTCCGCACGCCGGCCGACCCCGAAGGTCGGCAGCGCCGCTCAACCGAAGGAACTACAAACGTCAGGATGTTATATTGGAAAGTTCGCGTCCCGGGTAGCTAACTTACAAGGAGTTCTTCGGAGTGAGCATCCCAACAATCCTCGTCATTGAAGATAGTCTGGCTGACGTATTCCTCATTCGTCACGTCCTAGACGAGTTGGGGGAATCGTACCGGCTGGAGGTCCTTCACGACGGCGAAGCGGCTCTTTCGTTTGTTGCCGAGCATCGCTCGGGAGTCCGTAAACACGAGCCGTGTGTAATCCTGCTGGACTTAAATCTGCCCAAGTACAATGGCCTGCAGGTGCTAACCGCAATTCGCGAAGAACCGGCCCTGTCGCATATTCATGTGGTTGTACTGACCTCCGTGGTGCGTCCTGAGGAGCGGGCCGAGATTGAAGAGCTCGGCGGTATCTGTTGTATCAAACCTTCCGATTTGCAGGGAATTGAGAGCCTTGCGAGTGAGATCATGGCCCTTTGCAAAGGACGGGCGCAAGGGCTTGCCGTGCCAACTGTATAGCTTCCGCTGCCCATGTTTTTGTTACGTGGTTTGCCGAACGCTTAGGTTCCACATAAGGCGAGGCCTTTCGCTACTCCTGCCGAATCGCACGTCGCGATTCGCTCAACGGTAAAATGGCCTACATGGAAGCTCGTTGCGAGAACTGCGGGGAACTGATCGAGCCCATCTCCGACCCAAGCCCTGCGCTTAGCTCTGACGATCCGCCAAGCTTTGACCTGCTCTGCCCGAAGTGCCGATTCATACTTGACACCCAGACGGAAGAGTGACGGTCTTCAGCAGCGCGGCATCACAGATATGGTTGCGACCAGCTCAATCACCGGTATTCCCATTCGGACGTGTCTGAGCGAGCCGATACGTTTTGGCCGTCGTGTATCGTTCCGTGCTCCCGAGGCGCTTCCTTCGCTGCTCCCGGCGCTTTACTGCACATTCGATACACAAACTGCCCAACTCAGATGGTCGTGGCTTTCCACAGCGAATACACAGGCCTTGACGCCTGCGTTCTTCCTGCCAGCGGTACTGACGCGTGCCCATAAAAGTGGTCCGCTGTGGAGACTCATTTGCGGCCTCATATGTTTCGCTTCACCGGGGTATCTTTCGTATACCCGCTCAGAACCCGATCCCGATATGACAAAAGGCTCATGTCATGACCACCTTTTCGACGATGTCGGCGGCCCGTTTCTGACCTCCCGCCTGCCGGATCGCGTCTTGTAGGCGTTGGGCCCCTTTTCTATAGGTGTTGCTCCCCGGCAACATCGCCTCAATAGAGGCTCGTAACCGGGCATAACTCAGTTGTCGAGGTGGGATAACGATCCCAGCGCCTGTTCTGCCGAGTCTGGCCGCGATCGCCGGTTGATCGTGGGTTAACGGAATGGCGATGATCGGCACACCGAAGTATAACGATTGCTGAGTCGTGTTCATTCCCGCATGGGTGATGGTTAGAGCCGCGCGGGACAACAACTCGGTTTGCGGAGCGTAGTTCACTACCAGCGGGTTGCCCGGCAAAGTGGGAACGTCCACGCCGCTGACATCGCCAAGCGATAGAACGAGTTGCGCATTCAAACCGGCGCAGGCCTCGGCTATAAGGCGGAAATAGTGGCTGTCCTTACTTTGCAGCGTGCCTAACGAGCCATATATCAGCGGCCTTCCGTCCAGCTTCTCGAAAGGAAATGGAACTTTTGAAGAGAGGCGATCAAACCAGGGACCGAGATAGTGGAATCCGGAAGGCAACCGTTCTCTTGGGAAATCGAATTCCTTCGGCATCTGCGCCAGTTGGGCGGCGCGGGAAAACGAATCGTCGGGCGTCCGGAGCTGCGGCAGCTTCCAGCGTCCTCGATACTGATTGAGGACCTCCTGGATAGGGCGAATGAAATGATCCGAAATCGCGTAGCCAATCTTGTTTCGCAAGCGCGACAAATTTGAATCGCGCCAGGTCCATCCTACAAAAGGAGGCGGGATTAGCGGCTCGCGGTTGAGAGGCAAACTGGTACAGATGCTCACGAAGGGCAACTCCAAGTGTTCGGCTACGGTTGCGCCGGCCGGCTCATTTTGATCCACGAGCAGAGCGTCTATGCCGGAAGCGCGAACAGCATCCGGGGCAAATTCGAGTATTAACTGCGAAATGCGGCGCTCGCACTCCACCGCATACTTCAGCGACTTCACACCATTGAGAGCCGCCAGCTTGGCAATCGACTGCGCCAAGGTACCTGGAGGAAAATGTTCGCGGCCGAGAGCCGCAAATCCAAGCTCCTCGGAACGCACTCTGGATTCAAACTCTGCCACCTGGAAGACGGTAACCCTATGACCTCGGCTGATGAGAGTTCTTCCCAGTGCTGCCAACGGGTTCATGTGACCCGCGACTGGGGGGCAAATCATGCCGAAATGGGACATGGTGTGGCGGTTTTCTCTCTTTAACGTCCAGCTATATTTTCGATGAGGTCTCCGGCGCGTCGAACTCCGCCGGCTGCGCGAATCGCTTCAGCAATGCGTTGGGCTTGATTGGCATAATTACGATTCGCGAGTAGCTTCCCTACCTCGGCTCGAAGTCGCGAAGGATTCATTTGGGAAACCGGAATCATTTCTCCCGCACCGACCCAGCGAACTCTTTGAGCAATCGCCGGCTGCTCGTAGGTGAGCGGCGTCACGAGTAAGGGCACCCCGAAAGTGAGTGAATCGAGCACCGTGTTTAGCCCCCCGTGCGTAAAAGTCAGGCTTGCCTTTTGGAGCAGCTCGAGCTGCGGCGCATAGGAGACGGCCAGTACATTTTCCGGCAGCGAGCCCAGCGACTCCTTGCCCGCCCCCGCAATCACGAGCTGAACCTCAAGTCTCCGGCAAGCTTCTGCAAAACAATGAAACAGCTTTAGATTCTTATTTTGCAGCGTTCCGAGCGAAGCGTAGATTAATGGGCGGCCGTCCAGCCGCTCCCACGGAAACTCTATGTGGCGCCGGCGCTGGCGGCGCAGTGGCCCCACGTAAAAGAAACAATCCGGAAGCGACCGGCGCGGGAAATCGAACTCACGCGGCTGTTGGCTGATCTGAGCGAGCGACGAGAATGTATCGCTAAGATCCTGGTGAGCGGGAAGTCTCCACCGCGTGCGGTAGTCGGCGAGCACATTCCGAACCGGCGCCAGGATGCGATCTGAAATCGCATTCCCAAGCCGGTTTCGAAGTCGTCCCCACGGATCATCGCGATAGTTCCAAGGTGTGAATGGAGGAGGGACGGCAGGCTCGCGGTTCAGCGCCAGAGCGTTGCAAATCGTAATGAACGGCAATCCCAGATACTCCGCTACGCTCCCGCCGGCCGGCTCGGTCTGATCCACCAGAAGTACGTCGACGTGCGCGGCCTTTACGGCCGAAGGCGCGTCCCGGCAGATCGTTTCCGTGGTCTTCTGAATGGCCCGCACGGTGAAGCGCAAAGCCGCCAGGCCCGAACGCCTACCCAATTGCGCCAACGAATCCTGGAGCGAACCGAGCGGGTGATCACGCACGCCGATAGGACAAAAATCAATCTCTTCTGAGCGAACTTCTGCCTCAAGATCCGGGATTTGAAAAAACGTCACGCGGTGCCCACGAGCCTGCAGCTCGTGCGCCAGCGCTAGAAAGGGATTTACGTGACCGGGAACCGGCGGGCCGATGATGCCGAAGTGAGTCAATTACCGGTGGACCGCACAGGCGGCTGAGCGCAGAGTTTCGCACTTCGTCCACTCTGCTGCCCGCTTTTCCCGCACCGATAGAGGCGCCGAAGCGACCAGGGAAGGCTGGGACTCGTGAGCTCCTGATAGCCGGCTTCCGGGGAAAGGCTCGAGACAAGCCGTGCGTACGCCGTTCCAAGATTGTGATAAGGAATCCCCGGAAAGTAGTGGTGCAGGGCGTGATACCGCAAGCCCACCGGCGCCCAAAGTTCCGTCCAAAGAGCTCCGGGGGTGTCGATGGAATCCAGCAATTGTCCTTCGCGATCTAAGGGCGTCCCCGTACTTTCGTAACGATGGGCTCCCAGAGCACGCAGCGCATTGCAAAGAGCGGCGCACGCGCTGATGCCGCTCCAGACCGCCAATGCCTTCCATCCCAGGCCGTAGTGCCAGGCGATGGTAGCCGCTGCGAGCCAGACAACCAAAATCGCCATCTCCCAACGCCGCATCCACGAGGTCAGAGAAGGCGTCTCTTCTCTGCGATACAGAGTGTTCATCGAAAGGGAAGAGGCATGGACAACCAGCCATCGATGAAGGTTCGGCCATAGTAAGCCGATGGGGGCCAATATCAGGAACCGAAGCAGAAGCGCGAGCGGAATCAGAACGCTATGCGCGGCGAAAACGACGGTCATCCAATGAGACTTTGCGAAAGGAAGATACTCGGGGTCCTGATCCGTTCCGTACGTTGCGAGACTATGATGATTCGAATGCACCCCGACATAAACGAACGAGGGCATCAGGAGCGGGATGCCGAAAATCGCGTTCCATACGGTTTCGAAGCCGCGCAGATGGGACCGGCGAATGTGGCTGATCTCGTGGACAAAGCATAGCCCGCGATATAAAGCGCACGTGGCGATCAGAAACCCCAGCCACATGCTGGCGGAAAACGGTTTCGCGAGCAGCGCCACTCCAAAGCCGCCCCAGCCTGCCATCGCGCTGAACAGGAGATCCGCCCAAAAAATCGCAGGTCGAGGCTGATGAAGATCCTTTACCAACGACCAGGCGTCGCTGTGGGTTTTCATTTCTTTTAACTCCACACGACTCATATCGGCTGATATCGCCCCGGCGCGAGCACGCCGTTGGGATCGATAGCGTCCTTGATCGCGCGTACCAGCCGGCCATATCCGTCCGGCCCGTTCATTTCAGACATGCCCTGAATGCCCAGCCTATAAGAGTGATAGCCTCGCTCTGTCAGCTCCCGCTGCAGGTGGAGGTAACATGCCATCGCCTGGTCGTCTTGGCCCGGTTCGCGGCGGTCGTAGCAAATCGAAATCACGCAGGCCACGGCGCGCTCTGTAATGAGTGTCATCGAGATGCTCGGCTCGAAGCCATACTCGAGCAGGATGCGGTTTGTGAGCTCGGCGATCACTTCGACGTGCTGCCCCTCCATCGGAGCGATGGGAGCGCACCACAGCAGTCCGCAGCCGTCGCGATCGGGGTCCATGCTGGGCGGAGGAACGCTTTTCTTCCGCCAATAGGCGCTTGCCAGCGGCTGTTCAGTGGGCACTCCCTTCATGAGACCGTAAACAGGACGCGCCAGATCGAGTGTCTTGCTCAGATCCCACCCCGTCATGAGTTGGTACAGCTTGGCGAAACGGGAGGCGAACGCCAACCTGCGGTCATCCAAAAACTGCAGGCGATCTACCTTGCCCTTCAGCGCCTTGCGCACAGCTCGACGGGCCTCCGCGACTTGCCCCCGCGTTCCATACAAGCCGCCCGAACCGCTCCAGGCGCCAAACTTGAGACGGCTTCGAAGTCCGGTCATCAGCTCGGGGCGCAACGGTGTTTCCCCGTTGGTTTCCTGCCATGGATATTGCTGTATGCCCGCCAGCACTTTATAATCGTTCGCAATGTGCACGGTGCTGCGGAGAATACCTTGCAGGCGCAGCGGCCGCAAGGCCTCGATCAGCGGAGCGATCTGATCGTTGCGATTGCACTGGAAGAAGAACGCCTCGAAATGTTCCGGCGCTGGCATCAGCCAGATCGTCATGCGCGTCACGATCCCCAGATTCGACTGTGAAAACAGACCTTCTAACGTCGGCCCAGCACCCCACCTGTAAACGGCGCCGGTGAGAGCTCCGGGGAAACGGCAAAACCCCGTTTCCGCAGTCTCGCCGGTTGGCAATACCACTTCGAAGCCGCAGACCTGCGCGAAATGATCGCCATAAGGGGTGTGGCCGAAGCCGCGCTCGACCACATTTCCGATCAGGCTGCAGTCCGGACTTGAGCCCGTGGCGTCCAACCACAACCGCGATTGGCGAGCCTGCAGATACTGATAGAGCTGGCGCTGTGTGACGCCGGGCTCGACCGTTACATACGCGAGCTTTTCATTGAAATCCAGGATGCGGTTCATCCGGCTTAGATCGATCAAAACGTTCGCATCGGCTGCCGGCACGCGCGAGCCGTATCCCCAGTTCTTGCCGCTGCTGACGGGATACACCGGAATCCGGAAACGGTTAGCGATGCGGATACATTCCTGTAATTCATCGCGGCTGGCAGGTCGGACGATTGCCGGAACGGTATGGGTTGTGGCGAAAGTCGCGGTTTCCGCCGCCGCTCGACTCCGCCCATCCACGCTCACGTGGTCCACGCCCAGGATCGCCGTCCATGATTCCAGGGCTTGATCCACTAACGCGCCAGTGTCTTCCGCAAGTGAAGCCGGCTGGCGCAGCGTGGGAACTTCCATGAGTAACTTTCTATGCGACCGCCATAGCGCCGGAAGAAGCCAGCGACAACACGGGAACATTCAGGAGGGTCGCCGAGATCTGCTCGATCCATCGCCAGTACCTTGGGTTCGGGGAGCTGGAGGTGAACCGCACGATTTCCATCTGACAATTGTACTGCGCGTCGTAGTAGGCGGGTAGCTTCTCTCCGCCGATTTCGAGAGCTCCGCCACCGATACGGCGCAGTATGGAGGACGAGCTGTTGCGCACCGTCGCAGTGGCGACCCCCACGCAGCCGCCTAGGATTTGCGCAAGCCCATACGTCGCCAAGGCGGTTCTGAGAGCTTCACCAGTACAGCGCCGTTCTTTCGCCAGCGCCCAGCCGCCCACCTCCACATAGGAGATCGCCTGCCGCCTGGCCGCCGCCAAGTCAGACTCCACGGCTGCCTTGAGTTTTACGCCCCACTGACTGCACTCCGCGAGCGCGCAGTTCCGCAGGCCCAACTCGTGGAACGAGACGGTATTCCGATACTCGCGGTAGCGAACGCATCCCGAGACGGATCCTTGGTGGTCCAGCGTGAGCAAGTGCCAGCTTTCGGTGTCCGCGGGACAGCGGTGCCGGCCATCGGTGCCGAGCTGTTGGTGGCTGATCGCGCCATCCTCCAGATAAATGCGTCCCCGCATTCTCTGCATGTCGGCGAGTATCGATGCATAACGACGCGGGTCAATCATGACGTTCTGAAAGCGCGCCGGAATGCGGGAAGCGCACGGAGCGAGAAGGATAAGCTGCTGATGCGCTGCGGAAAGAGAACTTGGTATGAGTTTCATTGCTTGACAATCCGTTCAGAGACACTTGCCGTGTGGACCGCAAATACTACGGCCGGATATTTAGCGGATCGGGGGCGCGACTTTCTTAAAGACCCAGTGAAAGCGAAAGAGACAGTTTCCGGGCCTTCACCCACACCGCTATGTGAGCGACTCTCAAGACCAACTTGGCCACTAACTACTTTGGATAAGGGGACATAGTAACATCTTTTTCCCCTACCGGCAACAGCGAGTTTTGAACTCATCGGTGATTTCATCCTGTGTAGTACTAACTCGGCGTTATGTCTACAAGGCTTTAGGGAAAGTCCACTTTGTTGGGAAGTTTTCAAAATATTGATATTAAACAGCTTATCTATACTATTAGGGCAGACGCTTATGCGGTCGTCGGTAAATCTATGTGCCCCGCATCAGGGATTAAACTGCCGCCGGCCTTAGGTCCTTCGCCTGTACTAGAAAAGGGGATTAGATGCCGCAACCCGCACTTCGTCCCATTAAACGAGGCTGGCATGCCAAACTTCCGCCCTCAATTTTGAGAGTCCAGCGATCCCACCGATATCTTCATTTTTTTCATAGTCATAGCAAGCGACTAAGGTTTCCAATTAGCCTCCTCTGCGCCGGACGGGGGGACCGGAACCTTTTGATCCAAATAGTACTTATGAGTCGCAACAGTACTGGACAGGACCACGAGGACGTGGCATACTGACCTTGTTGATTTTGGCGCACGAAGTCTAAGGTCAATAACGGAAAACCCATAGGGCAAAATTTCCGTAGAATATACGAAGAAAGAGGAGGACTATGAAATTGCGTTTGAGTTGTTTGGTAGCACTATCCGCCCTTGCGGTATCGATGGCCGGGACTGCGGCTGCAAGCCCCATTGTCGGTAATCTCAACATCTTTGGCGGAGTGTCGGTCTCTGCGACGACAATCGACTTTTTGCCGCTCGGCGGCGGAACGGGGACTGCTGCGGCTGATGCATTCACAAACACACTTTCGTTTGCGGTGCTGAACACCGGCAACCCCGCTGCTCCTGCTACGGGAACGATCACGGATCTGCTCGGCGGGCCCAGTGTTGGGGCAGTCAGTGTCTTGAACTTTCTCTCCGGTTTCACCCTAGCCCCCAACATCGCTTTCGATCTGACCTTTATCAATCCGGGAATCTACAGTGCAGCGGGCTGCGCAGCGACACCGGCGGCTGCCGGGCAAACCTGTACTCCCCCCGGTTCGCCCTTCAATCTGAGCAACATTTCGTCGGGAGGCCAACTGAGCACCGTAATTTCCTTGGGTCTGGCTGGAAACGTCCGCAATACCACCACCGCCGAAGTTAGCTCGTTCACTGGCGTCTTGTCGACGCAGATCGACAATACCAGCTTTCAATCGATCCTGGCGACATTGAGCACTCCTGGGGGCTCCATTTCCACCAGCTACTCCGGTTCGTTCGTAGTCACCGCGATACCTGAACCCGCGACCTCCGGATTGATCGGTGCCGCGCTTTTGGGACTTGGTTTCCTGTCGCGTCGCCGGGCCCGCAGCTAATAGCAAGTCGGGAGTCTCACCTGCATCCTTAGGGTACGTGCAGTACCCTAAGGGTGTGGAAGTTAAGTGAGTGGATCAAACGTAAAGGCCCTACCTCCATAGGGCCTTTATTGCATTTGGAGTATAGATTGCTCTAGTCGGAGTGGAGCAAGATGATTACAGCGGCTTTAGAAGAACGTTTTCTATGTTTGGACATGCTCTGCGTGAGCTGGGTAAATCGCTCGGGCAAAGCCTCTTCGGACTGCGCGATCGTGATGGAAATCTGGAACTCGGGAGCCATACTCCAGAGCGAAACTACCATCCCGCAGGACTCGATTCTGACCATCGAGACCCCAGGTGGGCCCGTACGGGCCAAAGTCAGTTCATGTACCCAGGACGATTATGGCTTCCTGGTTCAGGTGGTCGTGGATCCGACTGAACACTGGTTCCCCGAGTCCTACCATCCGATTCATCTGCTTCCCAGTGCGCCCGCCTAGTGGCCGCCACGCAAAATTTGCTCGCTATGGGAACGCTGGCGCGGTTGATCCCAGGAAGTCAGGTGTGGAACTCCGTCGAGGCCGCTCACGGTTCCAACTAAGAGCTTCGGCACCATCTGCCAGCACTGAAACAGAGCGAAGCTCTTCTTTGATCTCCTCGATCCACACCGAGTATCGCGGATTTGGCGCCCACGAATAGAAACGCAGGACTTCCATTTCACATTTGAACTGGTGGTCCTCGTACGGGGGCAATTCCAGGCCTTCATATTCAAGCGAGCGGCCTCCGATTCGTCGCAGGATCGATGCTGAGCAGTGGCGCCGCGTTACCGTGCTGATTCCTACCGAGCCTCCTAACACTTGCGACAAACTGTACATGGCCAGCGCCATTCGGACGGCCTCGGTTGTCCCACGAATCCCTGCGGCGAGTGCCCATCCTCCAATTTCTACACAGGGCAAATTCAGGCGCCGCGACAAGTCACGTTCTGATTCCACCGCCGCTTTCAGCTTCCTGCCCCAGTCCGGCGAATGGGCGAGAGCAGAACGAGACACATTCAATTGCGAAAAGGGTGTCTCGTCTGGGTAAGCATGCTGACGCACACAACCGCACACCTGGCCGTCCTTGTCCACAACCAGCAAGTGCCAGCTACGCTCATCGATGTCGACCCGATGTCGACCATCCGTCAGTTGGGCTGCGTCGATTGCGCCATCTTCCAGGTAGACTTTGCCGCGCAATTTTTGCATTTGACCGAGCAATTTATCGCGCCCGCGCGCGTCAGTGTGTACGCGGGCAAAGGAGTCCGGCACTACCCCCTTCGAAGGACTCAATAGTATCCATTTGCGCGACGACGTCGAGCGAAATTCCCTCCGAGGAGTTTGCAGTTCTTCGCGCGAGCCTCTTGCTGGGTGCATCGATAGTGTTCTCCATCGGGCTAGATACACTCAGCCCTCTACTTTCCCTGTCCTGATTTGACTGCAACGGTGAGCGTGAAGCAGAGCACATCGTGGACCAAAGATACGCGCCCCTAAGGGTCTGCCGTTTCAGGGGCTTCGCACTAGCGCAAAATTTTCGCGTTCGTTCTTACTGAAACGTCCATGTAAAACTTTCTTAAATCAGGAGATTCGTCTTAACTCTGGTTCTCCATCATGACTGGTGGCGCGTTTTTGCGGTATGGCTTTTAATCCAGTTCGGCGTCAGTAAGCCCCAGGACGTAATTCAATCTTAGAAGCGCAGTTGTCACTCCGTCCTGCGCGGCGGAGTATTCGCGGGATGCTGCCAGGAGCTGATTTAGATGGTCTGGCCCGTCGTTACCGCTCGAAATTGCTTGGACCACGTTTTCCAGGTGCCTAGCGGCACTCTTCTGGCGCAGTGCTGCTGCGTCCAGCGTATCCTGTAACTCTCTGATGATATGCTCGCGGTCCGCCACATAAGTCCTATGTCGCAGGAGGGGCTGCGCGTTTTGACATCCCGGAACATCCTTCGTTCCTCGCTGAAGGGATGTTTACCCCAGAGCTCTTGTTTCTTTGCGGGTGCCGAAATGCGACTGAATTATTTGCGCGGGACCGCTGCCGCCGCAGCGCGTCTGCAAATTTGCGATTACTGCTTTGACGAAGCAGACATCATCGATTCCTTGCCGCCGCCCAGGCTGGTCGTCCAGGATGTCGAATTCGTACCTGTGCACGCAGGAAGGGTTTGGTCGCGGTTGTGACCTATTTGAAGTGATCCTGAAAAGGCGGGCGACCGCGGCGCGGCAGACTCAAAATTGTAACGTCACCACATTCCTGCCGTGGCCGGCAGCAGCACGCAAACCGTCAACACGCGAGTGAGAACATCGACCGAGAGAGAATTCTTCATGCCTCACCTTGGCGCTGGAGGTCGAGGCTGAGAAAACACTGATGACGCGTCTGGCCCGTAGTGGTCGGCTCGAGCACTTGCAGATACAGCCCCCCGGAGTCTGCCATGTTCTTGATCACTGTTGGACAATTGATCAAAAGGACGTTTTTCGGCAAGATCTGGACCAGCAACTCCGCAGCATTCCGTTCCACGCGCGAGACATCGCAAAAATCCAGCACGATCCAACGGGTGGTCTCGCTGTCCAGCCCCATCAGGAAATCGGACCAGCCGACCAGGTCAAGGTCGGTCACTTGTCCGGCGACCTTCACGATCGCCACCGTAGCGGTCTCGAAAACTCTACTAATTCTATACATGACGATTACGGTAGGAGCATGGCTCATGCCGTGGAATACGGGTCGTAAGTGGCTGAATCTATTGCTACAAGCCAGACATGTGTCAGTTTTCATTGCTGATATATCAGCAATGTGCCGAAAGGCCCACAGGATTATTCGCGGCTTGCGAGGGCGCCGCGGTGTTTGGGGAGTTCGATACCTAGCTTCTTCATTCGGGACCACAGCGTGGATCGGTTGAGTCCTAGGATCTCGGCGGCACCGTTAGGACCCGCTAAAGTTCCCCCGGTTTGCTCCAGTGCGCGCAGGATTAGCCGCCGTTCGGCCTCTTCAAGCGTTGGAAGGCCCTCGCTGGGACGTGCCGTTGCCTGCCTGGGGCGATTCACCGCAAGGTGCTTGAGCTCCAGGATGTCAGACTGGCACAGGATTACGGCCCGTTCCAGCAGATTTGCGAGTTCGCGCACATTGCCCGGCCAATCGTATTGCTGCAATTGCTCATACACGGCGCGGTTGATGCCCTGGATCCGCTTGCCCATGCGTTGCGAGAACTTACGAACAAAATAGCCGGCTAGTAGGGGAATATCGTCCATGCGCTCACGCAGCGGCGGAACTTCGATGGGAAAGACATTCAGGCGATAGAAAAGGTCCGCTCGGAACGCCCCTCGCCGAACCTCCTCTTCCAGATCTCGGTTCGTGGCCGCGATGACCCGTACATCCACTTTTTGGGTTTGCGAACCGCCCACCCGTTCAAACTCCTGTTCCTGCAAGACGCGCAGCAGCTTGGATTGGGTTTCGAGCGGCAGCTCTCCCACCTCATCGAGAAAAATTGTGCCGCGATGCGCCAGCTCAAAACGACCCTTTTTCTGCAAAACGGCTCCGGTGAAGGCGCCTTTTTCGTGGCCGAACAGCTCGCTTTCCACCAGGCTGGCCGGCAGCGCGCCGCAGTTCACTTTAACCATTACGCTCTGTCTTCGCTGGCTTCGATTGTGAAGCGCGCGGGCGATCAATTCCTTCCCGGTCCCCGTTTCTCCCAGGAGCAAAACCGTGGAGTCGGTCTGCGCCACCATCTCGATGCTGGTGAACACCTTTTGAATGGCCGGCGAACCACCCACGATCTCCTCGAAGTTCAGCTCGCTCTGCAACTCTTCCTGGAGATAGACATTTTCACGCTGCAACTGATCCAGCATTTCCTCCGACTGTTTCCGCTGGCCGATGTCGCGCAGGATGATAGTGAATAATCTGCCGGTCGAGACGTCGGTCCGCGATACCGTGGCCTCGATCGGAAATTGCTCGCCGTTCTTGCGGACCGCGCGCAGACCCTCAGGAATCCAGCTTTGCGGGGACCCGGAACCGGCCGAAGCGATATATCCTGACAGGGTCTGCTCGAGCTGCTCGGAGAGAAATGCGTCCATCCTCCGGCCCACCGCCTCCGACGAATCGCACCGAAACACTTTTTCGGCCGCCTCGTTGAAGATAACGATTCTTCTTTCGGAATCGATGACTACGATCGCGTCCATGGCCGAACGGAAAATGCCGGCCAGCCTTTCCTCGGTTTCTTTATGGGCGCGCTCCGCCCGCTTCCGTTCCGTAATGTCCAGCAGAAAGGTCTGGCTGAACAGGAACTTGCCGCTCCCATCCTTCTTGACCACCGAGGATATCTGCAGATCCACCCGCTCGCCGTTTTTCTTGGAGGCCTGGACCTCAGCGTCTTTAAGGAAACCCTCGCGCGCGAGTCTGGGCATAAGATCATCGCGCACGTACGTCTGATATTCCGGTGCAGCATAGTTCGCTACGGGCCGGCCAATCACCTCGCTGCGCTCATATCCAAGCGTCTGCAACCAGAACTCATTCACATCCAGGATGCGGCCGTTTTCGTCGACTGAGTGCATCATGATCGGCGTGTTGTTGTAAAGCGCCCGAACCCGCTCTTCGCTTTCCCGAATCCGGATATTGGCGTCGGAGAGTTCCATAGTTCGCTCCGCGACGCGCCGCTCCAGATCCGCCGCGTGATGCGCTACCTGTTGGTTCAAGTGGGCATGCCGGATGGCCACCGCGAGACTATCGGCCACATCCTGCGCAATTTCCACGTGCTCCGCTGAGAAAGCCGCGATCTCGTTCGAACCCAGATTCAGCGTGCCGATCAGTTCACCATTGGCCAGCAGCGGAACCGCGACAATGGACCGAATGCCGTCTGCTTCCAGCGCCGCTCGCGTCGGAGAGATTGCTAAGTGCGCGACGTTTGGCACTACATAGGGCCGGCCCTGCCGAAGGTCGTCCGGATCGCCAAAAAGATCCAGGGGCACATGAGATCCAATGCCGAGCTGCGTTCTTTCCGAAGGCAATACACCTACCAAACGGGCGGTAACACCCCCGGGTTCGACCACCGATACGCTGGCGCGCGGGCACGGAACCAGCTCATGAAAGCGGGCTAACACCGCCTCCGCGATCTCATGGACGGAACGCGCCGAAAGAATCGCGCGATCCGTCTGCCGCAGCAATTTCAAGCGCTGGCTGTATCGCCGGAGGGCATGTTCTGCCTGTTTCCGTGCGGTGATGTCGCGCTGAACGCCGAAGTTGCCGGTAAACCGCCCTTCCAGATCGTATATACAGATGTAGTCTCCATCGAGCCACACCGGCGTGCCATCGAGGCGGCGTTCCTCGCTTTCGCCATGCCGATGTCCGGCATCGAGCATTTGTCTGCAGTACTGGCGCCCCTGTACGGGATTGTGGGCGAAAACATCCATCGGCCTCCGCCCCAGGACTTGTTCGCGGGATGCTCCGTGCAGCCGCAGCATCGCATCGTTCACCTTGGTGATCCGCTGATGCTCGAAGATGTAATCCAGGACCTTTTCTTTATCGACGCTGTCATCCCAGCGGACTGGCTCGTCCAGCATCATAAAGAAAAACCCGTCCAGCGACTGGGAGAAAAACAGCTCGAGCTGGTCGAACGATTTCCGGAGCTCGCGCTCCACCTCCCGGCGGCGATCCGTCTCGAACACCAGTGCAATCAGGTCCGCCAGTGAGGCCGCGAAATTCTGTTCGTCGACTCGCCAGGAACGGGACGAGCCGGTGTGTTCATTGCACAGGACCCCCGCGACGCGGCCTTCGCGACGAATCGGCACATCCAGCATCGCGAAGATATTCAGGACGTCAAGATAGCCGTAGGCGAACTCGCTGGTGGAAGCGTCGGTGCGAGCATCGTCCGCCGCTATGGTCCGGCTTTCTTGTAGCGCCTTAAAGTACCGCGGATATTTCCCGACCTCGAGAATCGCTCCGCTTTCCTGGGCGTCGCAGTCGCGATAAACGCGATCAAAAAGATGGAGGCAGCGAAGCTCCGTTTGGTCGTCGTTAAACATCCAGATGCTAACCCGGGCCACCTCGAGCGCATCCGCGGCGAGAGCGGTGATTCGGGCTAGCGCGTCATTGAGGGTCGCGGAACCGACACGGGAAATCTCGACCAGCGCCGCCTGGAACTGCAGTGTTTGAAAACCAGCTCGCGAGTTCGATATATCCGGCATTACCGACGGGCCCAAATACGGGGATGAATAGGGGTATTGTATCAGCGGCTTGTTGAGATTTCAGCCCCGCGCTGAAATGTCAGCATTCACATCTTCCAAATCGAGCGCAGAGTCCTCTGCACTCTAGCGTCAAGTTATTGAACAGGATGTACTTGCATTACGCGCAGTAGTTTGGCCTCAACTGTGCCTTCTGAGCGCCATCTTTCCACGATTTTGAAAGGATTTGAACACCATGAAGAGTTCACTTATTCTCACAATTGGATTCGCCGGCATCATCGCGGCGCAGGTTCCTGACTTCACGCCACCCACGCCGTTGATCGGTGCGGTGATACACAACAATACGGCCACAGCGCAGCGGCTGCTGGCCGCGGGAGCAAATCCCAACGAAGCCCAGATGCTCGGCTTCCCGGCCATTTTCTTTCCTCTGGTATTCCGGAATAGCGAGCTCTTTCACGTGATGGTGGAGAGAGGGGCAGACGTGCAGGCGCGGGATGCTTCAGGTTCGACGGCCCTGATGTGGGCGGCCTCGAATGAGGCTGGCGACCCAACGCTGGTCGAAGAACTCCTGCGCCTGGGTCTGGATCCGAAGGCCAAAAATCAGGCGGGCGAAACGGCCCTGACCGCCGCCCGAAAAGGGCGCACGCCGGTAGTGCTGGCGCTTGAAAAGGCGCTCGAAAAAACTGGACCTTCGGACCAGGATGGCGTTCGAGAGTCCGCGCGGCGGGCGATTGCACTGCTGCAAAAAACGAGCCCCCAATTCATACGGGTATCCGGATGCGTCTCCTGCCACAATCAATTTCTGCCGCAAATGGCAATCGCGGCCGCGCGCGCCCACGGCGTCGCGGTCGATGAGAAATCCGCGCGGTTGACAACCGAAGCTTCGATGGCGCTCCTGAAGTCGCTGATGGAGGAAACCGCCAAGTCGAGCGACCGGATTCCCGATCCATCGATCACTGTGAGCTATGCCCTACTCGGACTGGCGGCCGACAGCTATCCGGCAGACGCTAACACGGAGGCGATGGCCCACCTGGTGGCGCACTGGCAGATGGACGACGGCGGTTTCCGCGCGTTTCCCCTGCGGCCGCCGATCGAATCGAGCCACTTTACAGCAACGGCGCTGAGCCTGCGAGCCTTGCAGCTTTACGGCAGGGATTCGGAAGAGCAGGTTCTGCGCGCCCGCGCCTGGCTTCTCCGTTCCGCGCCCGAGACGACGGAAGATCGCGCCATGCAGTTGCTTGGCTTGGCGTGGGCGAAGGTTGAGATCGGCGAGCTCCGCGAACGAGCGCAGGGTCTGCTGGCCGAGCAGCGTCCGGATGGCGGCTGGGCCCAATTGCCGAATCTGGAAACAGATGCCTATGCGACCGGGCAGGCACTCGTTGCTTTGCAGCGCGGCGCCAAACTCCCAGCTTCTGACCCCGTGATCCAGCGCGGAATCGCATTCCTGGTGCGCACGCAGTTCGGCGACGGTTCCTGGCTGGTCCGCACGCGATCATTCCCGTTCCAGCCGTACAAAGAAAGCGGGTTCCCGTACGGCAAAGACCAGTGGATCTCCGCGGCGGGAACCAGTTGGGCAGCCATGGCTCTCTCGCTGGCGCTTCCTGCGCAAAAGGAAGAACCGCGGGTGCTGTTTTCCGCCCGGCCGAGCGAAGAGTAATTTCAGAAACAAGGTGCGTCCACCGGCAGGAGGAAAACAATGGATCGAATCTTCAGAGAACACATGTCGGAATTGTATTGGCTGGCCTTCCTACTGACGGGAGACCGGGAGAGAAGCGTTCAAGCCTTCACCGGAGCTCTGAACGCCGACGCTACGCCCCCGGCCTTCCAGAAGTTCTTGCTTGCATGGGCGCGCAAGCTCGTGATCGTGGCCGCTGTGGGAACGATCCGTCGTGAACTGGCCGAGTCGGTGTTGCGAACTCGGCCAGCAACCAGGGAAGAACTCGCGGGGTTGGCTCGTCTGGCTTCGGCTGACCTCGCCCACCTTACCAAGGGCGAACTGGAAGAAGTTCTGGTCGCCATGGATGTATTTCAAAGATGCGCGGTGATTCTGACTGTTCTGGAGGGCCTGCCGGTGAAAGACGCCGCCGCTCTGCTCGCCGTCGATGACGGCACGTTGAAAGCCACGCAAGCTCGGGGCGTGGCCGAAATGACTTGGAGAATGGCCGACGTAGTCCCGCCGGCGTCGCAGCGTAATTTGAGCCTCGGCGTTTTGCAGTTGTGTTCTTCGTAAATCCGTGTCAGAGTTTCGCGGCCAGTGCAGCGAGCTGGTCGGTGCACTGACCCCAGCCCTGATGAAATCCCATTTTCTCGTGGGCTTCGCGATCAGCCACCGTCCAGTGACGAACGACGGCTGTGTATTTTGTCTTGCCGCCCTGGTCCTCAAAAGTCAGGATCACCGTCATGAACGGTTTTTCGGACGGCTCCCAAGCCTTGGTGTAGGCGTCGGTAAAGACGAGGCGCTCGTTTTGGACGACTTCGAGATAGACGCCCCTGTTTGGCATGTCGTTCCCTTGGGGATCGCGCATGACGATCAGGTTTTTACCACCCGGCCGTGGATCAATTTCCGCGACGGGTGTCGTATAGGGAAGAGGTGCGAACCACTGCTTAAGAAGTTCAGGATCGGTCCATGCCCGGAACACCTTTTCGCGCGGCGCGTCGAGGATACGGGTCAACACAAGCTCGCGATCTGAAACCGGTGCAGTTTTGTCTGCGGTATTCATCGTCCTTCTCCTTCGAGTATCAATTCATGGCGATCGCGCGACTAACTGGCAACAATGCCCGCAGACGGTTGTCTCGCAGCCACAGGCCGCCCCAAATGAGCACCCCGAAAAGCACAGGGAACACCATCTCAAACCAGCCGGAGGTAGCACGCACGTGAGTCGCGACGGCGCCGCCGAGGTAGCCTGTCAGCAACACTGCGCCGAGCATCGAAGTGCGGGGAACGAGATAAAGGACGGTGCAGGTGATCAGAACGATGCCGATGCCCACGATGGTGGATTCGGGGTACCCCAACCGCAGGGTCGCTTCCACCACTGGAGCCGGCTTGAAGAGTTTCGTGCCACCATCCACCAGCAGGAAGAGCGCTGCCAATCCGCTGACGATGCGTCCAGTCCAGCGCCACTTTTTTGAAATGGTCGCCTGCGTCATTTCTCTCTGCCTTCGTAAGCCTGCTTCAACAGCTTGACGTCGATCTTATTCATCTTGAGCATCGCGTCCATGACCCTCTTGGCTTTGTGAGGATCCTTGTCGCGCAACATTTCACCCAAAACCCTGGGGATGATCTGCCAGGACAACCCAAACTTGTCTTTGAGCCACCCGCAGCGGCTCGGCTGACCGCCCGCGCTCAGCTTCTCCCATAAGTCGTCGACTTCTTCTTGAGTTTCACAGTCCACGAACAACGAAATGGCTTCCGTAAACTTGAAAATGGGGCCTCCATTCAACGCCATAAATTTCTGCCCCTCGAGTTCGAAAGTGGCGGTCAAGACTGTTCCTTTTGGTCCCGGTCCTCCTTCTCCATTGCGGGTAACGTTCAGCACTTTGGAATTCTTGAAAATGGAAATGTAGTGGTTGATCGCCTCTTCCGCGTTGTTGTCGAACCACAAGAACGTGGTGATTTTTTGCGAACCGGACATCGGATCATTCTCCTTTCAATATGCGCGCCCTAAGCCGGGGTCTAGACTTTCCTCGCGAATTTGAAAAGGCTGCGCGGGTTGTCCGCCAGGATGTGCTTCAACTTATCGCTGTTCCGGCCTGCAATCTCCCAGATCCAGCGATTGAGCAATTCGCCATCGTTTGGCATCTGTCCCTCCTTCATGTTGGGATGCGGCCAATCCGTTCCGGTTATCACCCGGTCGGGAAATTCCTCAGCCAGCGCGCGCGCAAATGGTAAAACCTTGCTCCAGTCCTCCGGGCGGCTCGATCCGGTAAGACGCTCGGGACAGGTCAACTTGGCATAGCAATCCTGCTTGTCGCGAAAGAGCTGTAGAAATCGCTGGAAGGCAGGATCACTCACGCCGTTGTTAATGGTTGGAACTGCCATGTGATCGAAGACGACCGGGATCGCAATCGCCTTGATGTGCGGTTCCAGATCCTGGAGATCAGCCGCTTCGCAATACAGATCGATATGCCAGTCATTTTTCAGCTTTCCTGCGTCCTTCAGGCGTTTTAGCCGGGTCGCCATCGTAACCATCTCCTCCGGTGGAGGAGGATTGGTGAGGCGCTTCACATAGCTGTAGCGCACGCCGCGCACACCGGCCGTATCGAGTTCTACCAGTTCTTCGTCCGATACATTCTTATCCACGAACGCAACACCCAAGGCTCTGCCCTTCGATTTCTTTAGAGCATTGAGCATGTAACTGTTGTCGGTGCCATGACACGTCGCTGCAACAATGACCTCGCCGGAGAAACCAAGAAACATATCCAGCTCTTCCAGCTTTCTCCAGGGCGCGAACGCCGGGTCGTATTTCCTATCGTCCGACCAGAGAAAGGGCGTCATCCCATTACTGTTCACATGGCAATGGGTGTTGATCGCTCCAGGCGGCATTTCGAATGCAGGTTTGTCGGGCTTTGAGTTGGGCTCAAGATTCCTGGGCAGGGGTTTGGCCTTCTTGCGCGGCTTGTCATTGTAGTGGTGCCTGTTGACCTCCCGCGTCTCGGAGACCATCGTGTACTCTCGGCCTTCCTCCATCTGGTATTTCTCTGAAAGATGGTTGACGATGACATCCTCGAGATCGAGCCCCAGATCTTTGCGCAGCCGATCACCCAGCGGTCCTTTTCGATCCGGCTTGTCGCCCAGGGCAAAGTTGACCGAAACCCGCTTGCTGGGACCTTCTTCATCGCCCACGATGCAGTACGTCCAAGGCGTGAGTGTTGTTGCGACCCGGTTTCGTAGAACCGTATTCTTCGGCTCTTCTGTCACCGGGTCCAGCGATTGATGGTCTTTGAGGAGAGCATGCATCTTCCTGAGAAGTTCTCCGTCGTTCTCAAGAAAAAAGCTCTCCATCTCCTTCGAACACTTAACCTCAAGATTTGGCATGTTTTGTTCAAGTTTAACCGGTCGCACGAAAGTCGAGGGCCCGACTGTCGGACAATGGGATAGAACCCCCGCGACTCCTTATCTCTTCTGAAGTGGCGCTCTTACTCAATACCAACAAGATCTCGAAATCCTTCGGTGCTGCACCGTTGTTTCGCAACGTGTCTTTCAGCATTCAGGAAAGCGACCGATTGGGCCTGATTGGACCGAACGGTTCCGGCAAGTCCACGTTGCTGCAAATCCTGGCCAAGCGCATTGAGCCGGACTCCGGCGATCTGGTGCTCCGCAGCGGCACGCGTCTGGTCTATGTTCCTCAGGATTCTCAGTTCGAGCCCGGGGAATCGATCCGAGGCGTGATGCGGCGGGCTATGCGCTCCGCTGGGCTGCCGGAATCGGAATGGCAGGCACGCGAGGCGGAAACCCTGGGCCGCGCCGGCTTCCGGGATTTCGATGCCGAAGCAGCCACGCTCTCCGGAGGCTGGGGCAAACGGCTCTCTATCGCCGAAGCTCTGGTACAAAAACCGGAAATCATCCTGCTCGACGAACCCACCAATCACCTCGACCTGGCGGGTATCGAGTGGTTGGAAAAATCCCTACAGGGTGCGCCCTTCGCATGCGTGATCGTCAGCCACGATCGCTACTTTCTCGAAAACGTACCGACGAGAATGGCGGATCTGAACCGCGTCTATCCCGATGGGATTTTCTATGTCGCCGGCAATTATAGCTCCTACCTGGAACAGAAGGCTGAGTTCCTGCACGCCCAGGCTAGGCGTCAAAGCGCGTTGGAGAACCGTGTGCGCATCGAAATGGATTGGCTGCGGCGGGGTCCCAAGGCGCGTGCAACCAAGGCCAAAGCGCGCATTGACAACGCAGGCGAACTGATCGCTGAGCTTTCCGACCTCCGGTCCAGAAGTCAGACCGCCGACGCCAACATCGACTTCGTCGCAACAGGCCAACAAACCAAACGCCTGGTCCATCTAGAAGACGTCGCGTTTGGATTCGATGAAAGGACGCTGTTTGAAAATCTCGACTTTACGATCACCGCAGGGATGCGAGTTGGCCTGGTAGGACCGAACGGCAGCGGCAAGACCACACTTCTCCAGCTCCTGCGAGGTGAGATCGCGCCGCTCAAGGGTGAGATCCAGCGTGCCGAGACACTGCGGATCGTCTACTTCGACCAGCGGCGCCAGATCGATCCGGATTTGACTCTCCGGCGAGCACTCGCACCGGATAGCGATTCAGTGATCTATCGCGATCGCGTGATTCACGTCGCTTCATGGGCGGCCCGTTTCCTGTTTGCAAATGAGCAACTGGATCAACCTGTCAGCAAGTTATCTGGAGGCGAGCGCGCGCGGGTATTGATCGCGAACCTGATGCTTCAGCCGGCCGACCTGCTCCTTCTCGACGAGCCGACCAACGATCTCGATATTCCGACGCTCGAGATCCTGGAAGAGAGCCTGCTCGAATTCAAGGGCGCGCTTGTTCTTGTTACTCACGACCGCTATTTGCTGGATCGCGTTTCGACCGTCGTCCTGGGACTGGATGGGAGCGGGAAAGCGGAACGCTTCGCCGACTACTCACAGTGGGCAGCAGATCAGGCCGAACGCAAGCAGGCGAAACCAAGAGCGCCCGCACCAAAAGCGGCGGCGACTGAACCCCAGAAGAAGAAATTGTCTTACCTGGAAAACCGCGAGTACGAATCGATCGAACAGAGAATTTCCACCATGGAGGAAGCCCTCCACGCAAAGCGCGCTTCGTTACAGGAAGCTGCGCTGAAAGACGCACGTCTTCTCGAACAGATTTATCGGGAGATCGAAGCGTCGCAGCAGGAAGTCGATTTGCTGTACGCGCGGTGGGCCGAGTTGGAAGAAAAGGTCCGGTAGTTTAGCGGGTGGGTTGAAGTGGTCCACCACCGGGCGTAGCATGCGGAGTGTGGTGACCATCCTGGGAGCGGGCGGCGCAATCGGCAACGAACTTCTCAAAGAGCTCAGCGCTCGCAACGAGCCTATTCGGCTAGTCAGCCGAAATCCCAAGCCGGTTCAGGGCGTAGCCGAAGTAGTCGCAGCCGATCTCTCGAACCTTGATGACACCGTGAAAGCCGTTTCCGGTTCCAGAGTTGCGTTTCTGGTTGTCGGTCTGAAGTATGACCTCAAGCTATGGCGGGAAATGTGGCCTCGCATCATGAGCAATGCCATTGAGGCCGCTAAACGCTCCAACGCCCGGCTTGTCTTTCTCGACAACGTGTATATGTACGGAAAAGTGGACGGTCCGATGACTGAGGAAACACCCTTCCGGCCTTGCAGCAAGAAGGGCGAGGTCCGCGCGGAGATCGCCACCATGCTTTTGAATGAAATCAAGGCGGGTAACACTACGGCGCTGATCGCGCGCGCCGGGGACTTTTACGGGCCTCGCGTTCAGACCGCGATACCTACCGTAATGGTGTTCGATAAATTCGCCAAGGGTGCGAAAGCGAACTGGCTGGTTAACGACTCCGTGAAGCACTCGTTCACATTCACGCCGGATGTGGGAAAGAGCTTGGTTTTGCTGGCGGAGACTGAAACCGCATGGAACCAGAGCTGGCACGTTCCTAGTGCGCCTGATCCACCCACGGGAAAAGAGTTGATCGAACTCGCGGCGAAAGAGTTCGGGACGCAACCAAAGTATCGCGTTCTAACAAAACCTATAATCTGGGCTGCCGGGTGGTTCGACAGCACCATCCGAGAGTTGTACGAAATGCTCTATCAGTATGACGTCGATTACGTTTTTGATTCGACAAAATTCGCGAAGGCCTTCGCTTTTAAAGCGACTTCTTACGCCGACGGCGTCCGTCGATGCGCCCAAGCCTACAGGCAATAGGGAGCTCCGACTGGACGCCGCCGCGAGAGTAGTCGAGAGTAGCTACCAGCGGATTCCAAAGGTCACCGGAACCATGTCCGCGTGTCTGTCGCCAAAGATCACCCGGTGATAGCGAGCTTCCGCATAGACCTTTACGTTCCATCGCGTGCCGAAGGATAAGCCGAGGCCGCCATTGACGCCGGGCTTGTTGACGCTGTACGAAGTGATTACCTGGTCGGCGGGGATCGCAGCCCGGAAGAATCCAAAGAACGGATCGAAGCCCCTAAAGATCGCGACCGTTGGCTGTGTGAACTCCTGACGCCAGTGGTAGAGACCGCCTCCTCCTATGAAGTACAGGTCCACGGGACCGCGTGGGTTCGTGTGCACGATCGGATTCAACGTGAGAGACCAAAGGTTGACGTTTCCACCCGGAAATCCGAGGCTGTTGAGCGTGCCGCCGTTGATATCGAATTGGCTGTCGTTAAACTGTACGAGTGCGCCCACGTACTTGTGAAAATTGAACCCGGCGCCGGCGTCGACATTCCAGCCTGGGTCGAGACGGGTTCCCGTTTCTCCCACGGGCGTGGTGAAACCAGCTCCTACGTTAAAGGCGAACGGTGGTGTCTCCTGAGCGCTGACCGCCCCCAGTAGCAACAGTCCGATTCCTGAAGTTAGCAGAATGTTTTTCATTGGAATTTCCTTCCTCCCACACCCGTAAGATCTCGCCGCGGAAATAGAGTTTCAGAGTAGGTTCGGGTGTTTGAGGACAGTATGTTACGCGCTTTTCGGCGTAACGAAAATTCCGCTTTTGAATCGAACTATATCTCCGTGTCGGACACGCAGTCACGCCGTGATGAGACTAACGGCCGGCTCAGCCGTTTTCTTGCAGCCTGTCGGGCAATGTCTCTGGCAGCGCGCCGTGCCCGAAGGAGCCGAATTCGGATGGCGGTAGGACTGGCTCCCGTGCGGGAAGATAGCTCCTTCACCGTGACTCCCTCCAGTTGTGCCTCCAGCAATGCGCGGTCCCGCGCCTTGCAACCGCTCAGGATTCGCGAGACGTCGATCGCCGCCCAGTTCAAGGCGGCAGTTCTGTCAGGCGTCTCCTGCAGGCCCTGGTGGCGGCGCTCATACCGGATCAACTTACGAAAATAGTTGAGCGCGATGGTGTTAACCCAGGTGGCGAGAATGCGCTCGTCGCGAAGTTGATCCAGCCGTTCCCAGCCCCTGAGCCAAGCCGATTGAGCAATGTCAACGGCTGTATCTCGCAGGACTCCCCTTGAAAGCAGGAAACGAACGGTTCCATCCAGACCCTTTTCGTATGCTCTTCCGTATCGTTCTCGTGTCATCGAAAACCTCTTGGCATGCCTGGTAGGCCGGATAGCACGTGGTCCGCCAGAGCCATACGACCCGGTAATTCAACTGAATCAAAGGAATAGAAAGGATGTGCGCGTTAAGTTCGGCGCTGCACTTCCACTCATCGGCAACCGTAACGGAAGAACGGTTCCTACGGCGCTAGCTCGCTCTCTTGCGGTTCGTGTGTGTGCCCTCCGCAATAAAGTCCCGGAGGGTTAGTTCGTAGCGTCGCGCGGCTATGGATACGGCGCTATTTGCATGAACCAAAGCAGCTTCCAGGTGCTTGGCGTTACGACCGCGGACGTCGGCTAACAGTTCTGCCGTCTTCCGTTGGAGAACCAGCGCATCCCGGTATTGCTCCCGCGCCTTTGCCAAACTCACCTGGAGCTCAGCCAGGGACCCGATCGGGATCTGCCGAACCCGTTTCACACGATGCTCTCCCAGCCCAAAACAACGGATAGCGTTCCACTTCTTATTGCGCAATTCCCGTGCCAACGGCGGAGAGACGTAAGTGGTTCCTGTGAATGGTATTTGAGGATCACGATCACGCCAATGCGCGGAAAAATCTTCCGGGTGTCTGCGACCGTTGTGCTCGCACGAAACGCCAGCCCTACGGCGAGGATCTCCGGGACGGGAGGCTGTATATGCGAACGGCCACATTTCTAATTAGTATTGGATTCCTGCTCATGGCAGGATGCTCTGAAAGGGGGAGCACAACGGCCGCCAGTGCCCCTAGTGGAATGACCAATTCGGAACTGGAACAGGCGATTCAGTCGCGCCTGAACGCCGATCCTGACTTGGCAGCGGCCAAGATTAAAGTCGACGCAGATGCCAAGGCGAATAAGGTCACTCTGTCGGGTACCGTATCGTCGGAGTCGTTGCGCACCCGCGCCGTCGAAATCGCGAAATCCGTGCGACCAGACCTGGAGATCACTGACAAAATCGAGGTCAAACCGAGGGAAGTTTCGCGCAGCGAGTATACGGAACAAATGGCGCGCGACGCGAGAGAACGAGCCAAAGCGTCAGGCGACACTATCGGTTCGTCGATCGATGACGCTTGGATTCACACGAAGATCGCGTCAAAGTTGATCGTGGACAAGGACACGCCGGCCCGCAAGATCAATATCGACGTAGCTGACGGCGTCGTCACCCTGCGGGGCGAGGTGGATACACCAGCTGCGAAACAAGAGGCTGAACGAATCGCCAAGGAGACTGAGGGCGTAAAGCGAGTGAGGAACCTTCTGAAAGTGACCAACGGGTAGTTACTGTCGTGTTAGCTAAAACGAGGGACGCATGTTGCGTCCCTCCGGCTGCTCGGAGGCTTGCCTCTGCGTCGTAATGCGTCGGATACCAAGACGCCGCACTCTTTAGGGCGGTCGCAAGCTCCAGGTTTGAAGCCTGATACACATACGCACCACCCTCCTAAACCGCGCCAAAACCGCGGGCGTTTAGTGAGCGGTTGAACAGCTTCAACCAGCATCCTGCATTTTCCAGTACAGAAACGCGTTCGCTCCGGCATCTAAATGCCCGGTCCCCCAGGGTGCGTTCCGACTAGTACCAGGACGCTCTTTCCGGTACCATCATTGGCGAGCCATTAAGTATTGAGAATTTTGAACCGCAGGTTCGGCCGCTCGATTGCAAGGCGACAGCCCGGGGCGGCTGGATCTTCATGGATACTCGAGAAATGCTTTCGCAGGCAATGGAGTTGCCGAGGTCGAAACTTATCGGGAAGGAAAAGCTCGCAGAGTTGGAGCGCTGGGACTCGTTGGCTCTCCTGAATTTCATGGCTCTGGTGGACGCTAACTGTCAGATAACACTATCTGCGGACGGACTTCTCAAGTGCGAGTCGATCGCCGAGGTCGAGAAGCTCATAACGGAAGCGCGAAGCAGGAGTGATGAAAGCGTCCATCAGCGCGATTGAGTACTATCTGCCTGGAAACGTGCTCTCATCGGCGCACCTGGCCGCTGAGTTTCCGGATTGGCCGGTAGAAAAAATTGAGAGCAAGACCGGCATTCGGGAACGGCATATCGCCGGCGCCCATGAATGCTCTTCAGATCTCGGTTTCATCGCGGCTCGCAAGCTGTTCGATAGCGGCGCGTGTAATCCCGACGTTATTGATTACGTGCTGTTTTGCACGCAGAGTCCGGATTATTTCCTGCCATCGACGGCGTGCCTGCTTCAGGATCGTTTAGGTATTCCAACCTCTGCGGGGGCTCTCGATTTCAATTTAGGGTGCTCGGGGTTTGTGTATGGTCTGAGCCTCGCCCAGGGACTCATCGAAACGGGTCAATCTAAACGCGTTTTGCTCATTACGGCAGAGACGTACAGTAAGTTCATCCACCCCTCTGACAAAAGCGTGCGCACAATCTTCGGGGACGCCGCGGCAGCCACGCTGATTGAAGGCGTCGAGGCTGGTGGGGGACCCGATATTGGTCCGTTTGTTTTCGGCACCGATGGTAGTGGCGGCAACAATCTGATTGTCGCGACAGGTGGGATGCGTTCTCCCCGTTCGAGCAAGACAGCGATCGCGGTGGAGGCGGAGAGCGGCAACTGGCGTTCGCAGGACAATTTGTACATGGATGGCCCCAAAATCTTCGAGTTCACTTTGCGCGTTGTACCCGAGTGCGTGACCGAGTTGCTCTCAAGATCCGGGAAGCGTATCGACGAGATCGATCGCTTCATCTTCCATCAGGCCAACGAGTTCATGTTGGATCACCTGAGGAAAAAGCTATGCCTTGCCCCGGAGCGGTTCTCAGTGGCATTGAGGGACTGCGGAAATACCGTTTCTGCTTCGATTCCTATCGCCATGAAGGACGACCGCGACGCTGGCAGGTTTCTGGAGAGCGATCTAGCGATGCTGGTGGGCTTCGGTGTGGGGTACTCCTGGGCTGGGACTCTAGTGAGATGGCCTCGAAGCCGAGACGTAGCCTCGTGACGCGTCCCGCGGCTCAATGCGAGTCGGGGCGGAAACCGGATGCCACAAATAAGAGTTGCATTGCAACTTTGCCACTTTCTTATCGCGCGATCGCGAGAACAATTTGAGTGGCATCACGCATGCCTGCGCATCGGGGCAGAAGAGGGTCAAATTTGGCGAATGCAACCCTGGCCGCCTGCTGTACCAAGCCGCCTTCAATTCGGCAGGCATGCTTCGGCGATTACGACCAGATCGCGAGACTTGAAACGGCCGTCGGCCTTACCCCCCGACCCCATAAACGTTGGGTCGACCTTTGGGAAAACAACCCAGCCTACCATGTGACTGCTGACTGGCCGATCGGATGGGTGCTCGAGGACCAGGATAGCCGAATCGTAGGATCCATCGGCAATATCCCGTTGCTGTATCAGTTGCGAGGTCGCACGTATCTGGCTGCGAGCTTCGTGGGTTGGGCCGTAGATCCCCAATATCGGGCTTTCTCCCTGATGCTTGTGGCGCATCAACTCCAGCATCCACAAGTGGACTTGCACTTGGTAACGACAGCGGGTCCAATGCCGCAAGCAGTATTCACCAAGCTTGGCTGGTCGCGCGTTCCGATTGGACAGTGGGATCAATCGGCGTTGTGGGTGACCAGCTACGGAGGCGCGCTGAAGGGGTACCTCGAAAGAAAATTGCCCGGATTTGTCTCCGGCGCGATGGGTCCGCTGCTGCGCGCGCCGCTGCTTTTGACGGACTGCATCCGCGGGCGCAAGCGCAATGTCGAAGTTGACTGCGAGCTCGGGTGGGGCACCGATTTCGATGAAACTTTCGATGAATTCTGGACGGAATTGCTGGAAGGCAACCCCTCCGTATTCTTGGCTTGGCGTACGAGAAACACACTGAAGTGGCACTTCCAATACTTCCTGGAACGGAACGAGGCCTGGATTCTGACTGCTCGAAAAGGTCCTCGACTCGTTGGTTATGCGATTCTTCAACGCAAAGATTCGCAATCCTTGGGGCTTACAAGAATGATGCTCGTCGATTTTCAGACGTTAGGGCAGGATCGAATCCTCTCTTCGGCCATGATGTCGTGCGCCCTGGACCGCTGCCGCCGGCAAAACATACACGTGCTCGAGAATTTGGGCTGCTGGCTTGAGAGCCTTCAACCGACCGGCATCCGCCCTTCGAAACATCGGGCCTTGAAATCATGGTGCTATCTATATAAGTCCAGCAACAAGGAATTGGCGACGACGCTGCAGACCGCAGCGTTGTGGTATCCCACCCAGTTCGATGGGGACGCCAGCCTTTAAACTGGACCCAGCACTTGGTTTCCTTTGGTTTTTGAATTCTAGCGAGATGGATCGAGTCGGCTATTACTGGCATTTACTAATGACCGCGCTGCGGCGAGCATCCGCGAACAGTGAGATGCGCCAGAACCTGATATCTGGCTTCTATGTACACTAACAACCCACTGTAGTTCTCGGGCGGTGTGCTCGGTATGCGTCAGCTAGGGGGCCAGGGAAATTCTCAGGCGAGCAGACCGCGGATGCGGGACTCGACGGAAGCGTGGACTTTCTCTTGCGGCAAGACCTTGTTGAGCATGCCAAGATCCGCATCGATCGTCACGTCCTGGTCGGTGACTTCCACAGTGCCGCTGATCGGATTCTTCAGAAAACCCATCTTCGCGATCAGTGAGAACGTCATGGTGGAGCCCGTCCACGTCTTCTTCTGATCAATAATTGTCATTGGGCCCATCGGCAGACCGCGGAATACTTCTTCGATGGCGCGATCAACAGCTTGTATCGCTTGTGCTTTGCTTTTCTTGTGGGCAATAGTGATTCGCATTGCGGTTTTTCTCGCCTCTAGGTATAGAGATGATCGTAGAACGCAAGACTATTACGAAAATTCTGCCACGGTCGAACGCGAGTGGCTCGAATACACTCTCAGGGTTGGGGCCAGCTGTTGTGCCGGTCGAACACTCGCTCACCGAACGGGCCGTTCCCGTGCTTGCATCCGCCAGTCGTTTGCGTTAACCCAATCCCGAAGCAGGGCGACACGGTCTAATGTTTAGCGTGGGCCGAAGGGATTCAAACGACCTCATCGCCTCCGCAGGGGCATCTTTCTTGCGTCAGCGCTGAGTCGTGGTTCAGTTCACCGCCGCGCCCTGTTCGTCCAAGATGCAGTAGCGGCTGCTCCGGACGTCAAATTCTTAGCGCTAACCGGTGTCGGATCTGCGGGCCATTGTGATCAAGTGAATAGATCTGACGACCTTAATTTCTTCGAATCCAGTCTTCCGTAGAGCGCGTTTGAGACCCGCGACTGTTTGGTAGCCGCGATACTTCCCGTCGACGAACGGAACCGAGATTGAAAAAAGATGGAAGAGCGCAGTGTTGAAGAAGATGTAAGGAAGTAGAACATAGAAACGGGGACGCCGATACAGACCCAGATGAAATGGAAGCGAAGGTCTCTCCAGCACCGCCCAGAGTTGCGCTTGTGGTTTCAACACCCGCCTGATCTCTGACAAGCTCTTCGGGATGTTGGTATATGGGAGGGATACTCGGGCAATTACGAAGTCAAACGTGCAATCCCGAAAAGGCAGTGTTTCCGCTCTGCCACAGGTGAAACCAATCTTTTCAGTCAGTGCCTTCCCTGCAGCTAGCACGTTCCAGTCGATATCAATTCCAAACGAGTAGCGGTCTCCACAGTGGGCGATCAAAGTGGGTCCGGCGCCGCATCCCACATCGAGCACTTTCATCCCCGCTGGAATCGCCGGAGGATCGACGCGACGCCCCTCGTTTGAGATAACCGCGATGGCCAACTCTCCAGTTTGAGTGCTCACGGCTGCACCTCCATTGCAGGCCCGCCTTTGTGATCGCCATCCAAGCGCATCATATCCAGAGGCGAACAGTCAAGCCTTCGAGTGTTAAGAAATTCGCGCGCTGGCGGTTGCAAGAGACTCATTACCGCCAATTTTGAAGAACGGGGCCATCCTCGACGAAACGGCTGTCAATACAGCAATAGGGCAACATATCGACATTGATGTCGCAGCCATTCACGTGCATCGGATAGGGCGAGATGTTGATGCTCGACAAACAAACGATCTCCGCTCGGGCGGGGCCGGATACAGTCGGACCCTCGAACAGACCCTTACCGCCCGCGGGGCCGTCGATCTACCGGGCGACAGGATTGTCCACCGCCCCATAGGCCTGCTGCGACCTGGCGTCGAAATCAGCGGCAACCTTGGACAGGTCAGAGGGACCTAATTTGTCTACGACCGCTTGCGCCTTACTGCTCTGGTCAAGATTACCGTCGATGTCGAAACCACTCACGTCGCCGGTGACTCCGGTCATGGCTGCCAGATAGCCGCCGGCAGACTCGCTCCAGACCGCCACACGGTTCGCGGGCATCTGGATGTCCAGCGTGATCAACGAGCTCGTTCTCAAGTCGCTCGGCTTGACCGTGGCGGAAGCGATCACGCGAACTGGCGGGTCGAGCGGTGGCGTCATGGGATCCTCGGCATAGTCAAGCATCCCGCGTGGGCACCGAGGTGTTGGCGCGGCCGCTAGGACGATAGGTGAATTACTCATCGAGTGTCCCTACATAGGGTTGCAGTCTCGCATAGCTTCCGGGCCGCAGCCTCGCAGCCTGCCCTTGTTCGTTCACCGCCGTCGCAGTCTACGCGAAGCTCCGCTGCAGCGTTTTCATAACATCATTAACAGCGCTTATTATGGGAACGATCCTGTATGTGTCAACGCACCCGAACGCTCCCGACATGCCCTTAAATGGAAGGCAGGTACCCCTTGGGTATGCGATTAAACATACCTCTGAGAGCTTCGCGCGCTCTACGTTCTTGACGCTGCAGGTCGGCGATCAATGACGCGCGTTGGCATCCCTCTTGCACCATGCTGGGAGCGCTTTCGTGTAAGTCCGCAGTTTGAACTGCTTCGATGGCGATGTGTTGCCGTCCTTCAGGCGACTACCGCCTTGTAAGTGGCATGCCGGAGGTGTCTTGGTTTTTCAAGCGTTTTCTCTATGAACTCTCTCTACTCGCTTCCGGCTGAGGCAGAACTGGGACGTCCCATGCGCGACCTCCCGATCCAACCAAAGTGGTACGCGCTCTACGTGCGCTCACACCACGAAAAAAATGTATTTGCACAGCTAGAGGCGAAGCAATACAACGCCTTCTTGCCGCTATATCTGGCAAGGCAAAAGTGGGCAGACCGCTGGAAGACGCTGCCGCTACCGCTGTTCCCGAGCTATGTCTTCTGCTGTTTCGATGCCACGAAACGATCTCCTGTCCTGGCGACCCCCGGGGTGATTGGCGTCGTTCGATTCGGCAGCGGGCCAGCGCCGGTCGATAACAACGAGATCGAAGCGATTCGGTTGATCACAAAGTCCGCATTGTTAACCGAGCCGTATCTCGGTTTGGTGCGCGGTCAACGCGTCAAGATAGTCGACGGGCCTTTGAGCGGGATTGCTGGTACCCTGACCGAGATTCGCAAAAGACCCCGCCTGGTGGTCTCGGTGGAGCTTTTGCAGCGATCGGTCCTGGTGGAGATCGAACGCGAGTGGGCTGTTCCTTATGAGCCAGGCAGCCAACTCGTGCTCCCCGCACACTGCACTTGAAATCGCCCGGAACGAGACGCGTATCCCCAACAAACTGAGAGTATGGAGCGAATCACGCCGGACGGTGAGCCCGCTCATGCGCAAAGTTTTTAAGAGAAATTTCGGTGTTATGAATACCTCGTGTATCGTGCTGGCTCTATTAAGCGGCCTATTTGCCGCGACGCAGCAAGGGACGATCGAGCGTAAGCCGAGCGGGGAACGTGAAGCGGCCGCTGAAGGGCAGGCCTCCCTGAAATCTGGCTACGTCCTTGGCCTCAGCGACCAGATCATCGTTCGTGCCGTCAACGTCGAGGAGATCAGCGACAAGCCGATCATGGTGGACGTGAGCGGATATGTCCGGCTTCCGATGGCCGGCCGCATACGGGTGTCCGGCCTAACGGTCGCGGAGGTCGAGGCGGAAATCACCGATCGGCTCAAGAGTTACTTGCTGCGCCCTGATGTTACGGTTTCCATCGCGGAATTCCGCAGCCAGCCGGTCTCGGTTATCGGAGCAGTAAGAAATCCAGCGGTGCGTCAAATGGAAGGCCGCAAGACTCTGGTGGAAATGCTGTCACTTGCGGGCGACTTGGAGACCACTGCCGGATCGACATTGAAAATCACACGGCGCCTGGAAGGGGGCCGGATTCCACTGCCGAACTCGAAACACGCCGCGATCCATGCGCTGGACACCGCCACTCAGATCGGTACCCGGGTTGCCATCTGGGGCAGGCCCTAGCTATGTCGCAGATACGGCCCTCCTCCCATCGCTCTCAGGGTCCGGCTGTGCCGGCCCTCCGCCCGACGCACGATCTGCCGCTGGGTGAATCTCCTGAGAAACCCTACGCGGATTGGCAGCCGGCGGATTTGGGTTCAAGTGGCCTGGCCGAGTACTGGCACATCCTCGGCCGCCGCAAGGGTGTGCTCATCTTGACCGCGATCCTAGGGGCCTCGGTAGCGTTCTCGCTCACCAGGATTCAGTCACCGCTGTATCGCGCTCAGACGTTACTGGAGATAGAGGATCTGAACGTTGACTTCCTCAATATGCGGAGTGTGAGTCCCATGGCGCCGACGAGTCCCTTTCAAGTCGGCGACCCCAACCTTCGCACCCAGGCCATGGTCTTGCAAAGTGGGCCGGTGCTCGAACGGGCAATCGACCAGATGGACCTCGAGAAGAGACTAGTCGCAAGCGTGCGAGCGGCTCGTACGTTCGCCTCGGACAAGGTTCGCGTCACGCCCGATCAGGATGCGGCGCCGCAGCGTGAGCAGGCTCTCGACATCGCCAAATCCGCGCTGAAAGTCCGCCCCGAGCCGAACACGCGAGTGGTCGAAGTCACTTTCGACTCAACCGACCCGCAAGTCGCCGCCGATTTCCTCCATGCGATCGCAGCGGGCTTCAGCGAGATTAGCCTCGAAAGACGTTCCCAGATCTCGCAGAACACCAGCGAGTGGCTGAATAAACAGTTGGCTGACGTGAGGACAAAGCTGGCAACGGCTGAGGACGCGATGCAGAGATATGCCAGTGCATCGGGCTTGACGTTCTTCTCGGAGAAAGACAACGCAGACGAGGAGCATCTTCGGCAACTGCAGCTCGAGCTCGTGAAAGCACAGGAAGATCGCGTCATAAAACAATCCAAGTACGAACTCGTTGCCACCGTTCCAGCGGAATCATTGCCCGAAGTGCTGGATGATCCGACGCTCAAAGAATATCAGGTCCAATTGACGACCCTTAACCGTCAATTAGCGGAGCTAACGTCCTCATATACGTCCGCACACCCCAAAGTGGTCAACGTAAGAGCGCAAATTACAACGCTCGAGGCTGCTCTCGTGAACAAACGCTCGAACATTATCTCCCGCATCCAGAACGAGTATGCGTCGGCACAGCGGCGCGAGCGATTGCTGACCACGGATTACGCTGCTCAAGTCGGGCTCGTATCGAAGCAGGCTGCCACGGTCGCTCACTATTCGATGCTTAAACGTGACGTCGACACGACTCGTCAGTTGTATGACTCTCTGACCCAGAGAGTCCGGGAAGCCGGCCTCGCGTCCGCGATGCGGGCAAGCGAGATTCACGTAATCGAATCTGCAACGCCGCCCAGGGTCCCGTACACACCCAATGTCGTCTTGAATACGGCGTTTGGACTACTTTCCGGGATTTGTATGGGAGTGGGGTTCGTCATCTGGCGCGTGCGGTCGGAACGCGGCATACAGAACCCCGGCGAAACAATTGTTTCCCTCAACGTGCCCGAACTCGGGGTCATCCCCGCTAGTACTGCGGACCGCCCTCGGTTCCGGCGCCTGCTGGGCAATCGCCTTCTGCAAGGTCGGCTCGAACTCATGGCATGGCAAAGACGGCCTTCGATGTTCGCCGAGTCCGTACGTCTCACGCTCACCTCAATCCTCCTCTCGAAGAACCGCGTACCGCCCCGCATCATTGTGCTGTCGAGTGCAAACCCTGGAGAAGGCAAGACCACCGTAATCAGCAATCTCGGAATCGCGCTCGCCCAGGCCAATCGACGTGTACTCTTGATCGACGGCGACGTCAGGAAGCCTCGTCTGCATGAGATTTTTGAGATAGACAACAGCATCGGGCTCAGCGAAGCGTTGGAGAGCAACTCATCAGTTGCCGTACGCGAAACCAGGATCACGAACCTGTACCTGCTACCGAGCGGCAAGCGGGCAGATCAGAGGCTTTTCTTTGCATCAGGACTACGCCCATTTCTTCAGCGCCTTAAAAGAGAATTTGACATAATTCTGATCGACACGCCGCCCTTGCTGCAAATGTCGGATGCGCGGCTTATGTGCCATCAGGCTGATGCCGTAGTCCTAGTGGTTGCGCAGCACACTGCCCGAGATGCCGTTGCACTGGCTCAAGCACGCCTGGCTGAGGACGGAAGTTCTCTTTTGGGCACGATCCTCAACAACTGGGATCCGAAGACAAGCTCCCACGGATACAGGCATCACAGCGATTACTACAAGCGCTATTACGCGAACGGCGGGGCTCGCTGAGCACCGGTCAAACTGCTGTATCTCCATGTAGTTGATGGGAGTTATGAAAACCCACAAGCTGATTTGCGTGGCAGGTGCCCGGCCAAACTTCATGAAGGTGGCCCCTTTACTCACACTCCTCCGACGTGACCGGCATTTTACGGCTGTTCTAGTCCACACCGGACAGCATTACGATGACGAATTATCGGGCCAGTTTTTCCGTGATCTTGAATTACCCGCACCTGATCATCATTTGTGCGTGGGTTCCGGCTCGCATGCGCAGCAAACGGCCGAGGTCATGAAGCGATTCGAACCGGTGGTAACAGCTGAGCGGGCCGATTGCGTGGTCGTCGTGGGTGATGTCAATTCTACAATGGCCGCCGCGGTGGTTGCCGTCAAACTTCAAGTTCCGGTCTTCCACGTCGAGGCTGGTTTGCGGAGCTTCGATCGCAGCATGCCGGAAGAAATCAACCGTCTTGTGACGGATGCGATTTCCGACGTTCTCCTGGTGACCGAAGAGAGCGGCCGCCGGAATCTCCTCAATGAGGGCATCCCCGAAACTCGGATTCATGAAGTGGGTAATCTGATGATTGATTCATTGCGGCAGAGAGTTGCTGCAGCTCGGCAGTCGGATATATTAGGCCGTTTGTGCCTCATCGGCCGTCCGTTCGGGCTCGTAACTTTGCATCGTCCCTCCAATGTCGATCACACCGAACAGCTCAATGAAATCCTTGGGGCACTGGCGGAGATCTCGCAAGAAGTTCCCCTGATTTTCCCCGTACACCCCAGAACACGAAGTCATTTGGATAGGATGCAGTTTGTGCGATCAGCCAACGTTACAATCCTGAATCCGCTGGGTTATCTCGACTTCCTCTGCCTGATGTCGCACAGTTCGGTGGTCCTCACCGATTCGGGTGGCGTCCAGGAGGAGACCACTGCTCTGGGCGTCCCCTGCCTGACACTACGCGACAACACCGAGCGACCGGTAACGATCGAACAAGGCACAAACACGCTGGCGGGCACACGCAGAAGCACGATTCTTGCAGCTTGGAACAAGATGAGAGAGCGCCCCAAGGCCGGCCGTATCCCGCCGCTTTGGGATGGCATTGCGGCAGAGCGATGCCTCAAAGTAATCCGGAATTACTTTGCAGAAGTTCATTGTCAGACGTCTCTGGATGGTTTGTCTAAATATGGCGCCTGGGATGGTCCGAATCCATGCTCGGCCCGCCATAGCGGCAGCGGGGATACAGGCGTTGACCCCTTACTCGAGGCGGATGTGGCAGTGGGACGTCCCAATCGTGGTCTGTATTGAATTTGAGCGATGACACTACTTCAACATACCGTACGCGCTCAGGCGGAACGACGGCCTGAGGCTGTCGCAATGGCATTCAATCGGCAAGAAATGACGTACGGGGAGTTGGAGGAGTCCAGCAACCGACTGGCACAAATGCTGAAAGCGGTGGGATGTCAGCGAGGTGACCGCGTTGGCCTCCTGATGTCTAAGTCGATACCGGCCATTGTGGGAATGATCGGGATCTTAAAGGCAGAGTGTATTTATGTGCCGCTGGATAGCTCTAGTCCCGCCCCCCGCTTGGCACGGATAGTTCAGGTCTGCGAACCGAAGTATATCCTCGCGGAAGGCGCCACGCGAAGTCTGCTGAGCACTTTGCTATCGGATAACCAAATACGGAGCTCGGTCCGGATAGGATTTCTCGAACCTCGCCAACCCGTTGATGCCGGAATCGATATAGCGTTCTTCTGGGACGATCTATCGTCCATGCCGGCTCTTGCTCCTGCGTTCGAGAGCAAGCCAGAAGATGCGGCTCACATCCTCTTCACTTCAGGCTCTACCGGGGTACCGAAGGGGGTTATCATCACCCACTCGAACGTGATGCACTTCTTAAAATGGGCGACCCGGTACTTTGGCACGGCGGCATCGGACCGCATTTCGTGCCACCCGCCGCTGAACTTTGATTTGTCCACGTTCGACATCTATGGAACTTTCATAGCGGGCGCCGAACTTCATCTGATAGCTCCCAAGATCAGTCTGGTGCCACATAAACTGGCTGAGTTCATCCGAGAATCCCAACTTACCCAATGGTTCTCCGTTCCATCCGTTTTGAAGTATATGGCGCAGTTTGATGTCGTGCAGTTCAATGATTTTCCTTCTCTGAAACGGCTGCTTTGGTCCGGAGAGGCCCTGCCGACACCCACGCTAATCTACTGGATGAAACGCTTGCCAAGTGTCACATTTACCAACTTGTACGGACCAACCGAAACGACGATTGCGAGCAGCTATTATACAGTGCCGCACTGCCCTGAGAATGAAGCGTCCCGGATCCCGATCGGCAAGGCCTGCGAGGGCGAGGAGTTGATTGTCCTCGATGAATCCATGCAGCCAGTGGGTATCGGAGAAGTTGGGGACTTGTACATACGCGGTGTTGGCCTGAGCCCGGGGTACTGGAGAAACCCGGAGAAGACCGCGTCCGCCTTCCTCATACATGCCGAGGGTGGCCGAATGTACAAGACTGGCGATCTGGCAAAAACCGGCGAAGATGGGTTGATTGATCTCCTGGGCCGGACGGACTCACAGATCAAGAGTCGTGGTCATCGGATCGAACTCGGCGAAATCGAAACCGCGCTGCACGCCCTCGGTCTGCTACGGGAATGCGCCGTTGTGGCTGTCCCGACCGATGGCTTTGAGGGCATGATCATTTGCTCCGCGTACGTGCCGGCAATCGGAGCTGATGCGTCTACCTGGAATTTGCGAGAGCGTCTGAGCGAGGTATTGCCACCTTACATGGTGCCTTCACGATGGATGGCTTTCGACGCGTTGCCGCTGAACATAAACGGCAAAATTGACCGGCCGCGCTTGAGGGAACAGTTTTCGGCGGCCATGTCGGCGCCTGACAGAACGGAGGCTTTACGTGGGCACGCCGTCTTTCTCAGTTGAAGCAGACACCTGCGAGAAACAAACTGTAATCCGCGAGATAGAGGCTCTGCTGTTGGAGAAGTTGTCCATTCGAGTCGAATCCGTGGATGCGGATTTATTTGAAATCGGCGCTTTGGACTCTTCGGCGTTGGTTCGGTTACTTCTTTATCTGGAGGAAGATTACGGGTGGCATATTCCCATGGAGGATTTTGGCGACATGTCCTACTCAGTCGCAAACATCGCGGAGTTAATTGCAAATCGGGAGTCGGTCAAACCACCGCAGCCTGGCTCTTCTGAATTACCATCTTCTGGCGAATGACCCGGACTTGCAGTCGTGAAAATCGGGGAACGCGTTCGAGCAATTACATTCGGTCCATGAACTTGTCATCGATCCGCGGCCAAGTACGCGCGTTCACAAAAGAAGATATCCCACAGGTCGCCGACCTGCACAGGAGAGTCTTCGGCACCGCTGATCATGCCTCCCCGGAATTGACGAATTCCTATGAAAGCTATTTTACTCAGATCTTCCTGGATGACGCTTGGCGGGACGATGACACCCAGTCCCTGGTGTATGAGGAGGATGGGAGAAGAATCACCGGTTTCTTCGGCGCGGTGGTCCGCCGGATGTCGTTCAACGGACAGGCGGTTCGGGCAAAGATCGGTTCCCAAGCTATTGTCGATCCGGGCAGCCGCGGGTTGGCCGGACTGAAACTCTTTAGTGCATTCCTGGAGGGTCCTCACGATCTCTTTATTGGGGACGAGGCCAGTTCAGTTAGCCGCTCCTTGTGGGAAGGCTTCGGCGGAGCCGCCTCGCCTCTTTACAGCATGTACTGGATGTACCCTCTTCGCCCCTGCAAGTTTGCCCGACTGGTTTTGACGAAGAAAGGGCTCGTGCCACGGTTTGTATCGCGGTTATCCGCTCCGGTTACCTGGACGCTGGACGCGCTCGCGTCGCCGATTCTGAAGAAGCTTTCTGGCTCGCCGCAGGGCGCGGTTTCTCGCGTTTTTGGGGAGGAACTGACTTGCGAGACGCTCTTAGCGTGCTTGGCCGAATGTGCGGGAAAACGGTTGCTTCATCCGGAGTACGACGAGCGTTCATTGAGCTGGATTCTGCGGCGGGCTGATCAACTGGGACGGAATGGGTGTCTGCAAAAGGTACTCCTCAAAACAGAGCGGCAGGAGATTGCCGGATGGTATCTCTACTATGTGAATCCCCCGGGAATCAGCGAGGTTGTACAGCTCTATGCGAACCCTCCTTTCGCGCACGCCGTTCTGGATCATCTCTTCCATCATGCTGAGTCTCGAGGTGCGACGGTCCTTAGGGGGCGCCTCGAGCCAAGCTTAATGCCCGCATTTTCCGACAAACACTGTCTTTTCCACGTCGGCCCGGGCTGGGCGCTGGTTTACTCTGGTCGACCCGAGTTACTCCTCGCGTTGAACCGGGGCGATGCGTTCTTTTCACGTCTCGAGGGCGAGTGGTGTCTACACTTCCAGTAGCCAGTTCTGCGTGGGGCGTAGCCTCGGCGAGTGGGGACTACCGTAGGCACGTATCGCTCCATTCGAGTAAGAGAAGGCTCGAAATATATGCACCAACCATCATCTTCTCCGGACGTCCTACACCCGTGACGGAGACGACACAGCGCCAACACGCCCGAAGGCACCTCGAGCCCCGCGAGGCTTGCTTCGAAGACTACGATCAAATCGCCGCCCTTCAAAGTCGAAATGGCCTGGCTACGCGGTCGAGGGAAGAGTGGACGGCGCTATGGAAAGGTAATCCCGCCTACGAACAGCGTAGAGGTCAGTGGCCGATCGGGTGGGTTTTGGAAGCCGAAAGCGGCACACTAGTGGGCTTCATTGGCAACGTTCCTATATCTTATAGCTTTAAGGGCCAGGAGCTGGTTGCTGCTACAAGTATTTCCTGGGTCGTGGACCCGAACTATCGCCGCTTCTCGATGATACTCCTGGACCGCATAACGAGGCAAAAGGATATCGATTTCGCGATAAGTACGACAGTCAGCGCAAACGCGGAGCCCGGCTACCGTACTTTTCACTGGTCGAGAGTGCCATTGGGGGCGTGGGACAAGTCCGAATTTTGGATCACCAACTACAGGGGCTTCTTGCAGTGCGTTTTCAGGATGAAATCTCTACCGTTAGCAGGCCCGCTCAGCTACCCTGCCGCTGCCGCTTTATTTCTTTGGGATGGAGTAGCACAGGTTGGAAGAAAGACCAATGCCTCAAGCTCGGCGGGCGAACTGTGCTCCCAATTGGACAGCCGCTTTGACGACTTCTGGACGGAGTTAAAGAATCAGAACCACAATGTCTTGCTAGCTGTGCGCTCGCGAGAGACGCTGGAATGGCACTTCGGGTATTCGCTCCGGCGCGGAAGCAGTTGGATCTTAGGCGTCTCCACTGGCTCCCGCCTAGTTGCGTATGCGATCTTCAACCGGCAGGACAACCCGGTTCCCCAGATAAAGCGCGTTCGTCTTATTGATTTCCAGGCCCTCCGCGGTTTCGAAACGGTGCTTCAGGCCGTACTGGCCTGGGGGTTGCAGAAATGCCGGGAACAAGGCGTTCATATCCTGGAAAACGTCGGCTGCTCGCTGGTTCGGCCGGAATTGCCGCAAATTCGCGCGCCGTATCATCGTACCTTCACCTCGTGGGCGTACTATTACAAAGCCAAAAACAAAGAGTTAAACGAGACGCTGAAGGATCCCGCAGTGTGGGCTCCCTCTTCCTTCGATGGGGACTTGAGCCTTTAACGGCGGACCCATCGAAACTATAAACCAGAACGCCGCGAAGCGTTCGCCGCAGTTATAAAAATACACACTTGACATGCGTAGGCAGCGTCATGGAGAAGCTGCTGGAACTGGTCGTTGCGTGTAGCGTGACTGAGATATATCGGCGATGTGCGGAATCCTTGGAACGGTAAACCGGCCTTTTGACGAAAACGTGTTGGAGTTTCTCCGTCATCGTGGACCAGATGACGCGGGCATTATGGAGGCCTCAATCGGGACTCATCTCCTAACCTTGGGACATCGCAGACTGTCGATCCTCGACCTCTCGCCAGCCGGTCGCCAGCCGATGTGGACGTCGTGCCGCAAGTATGCGATTGTCTTCAATGGCGAGATCTACAACCATTTGGAACTCAGGGGACGGCTTCACCCGGTCCCTTACCGGGGCCATTCAGACACCGAAACCATCCTTAATTATCTTGCGCAGCGTGGCATCGCGAGCGCCAGCCAGTTCAACGGAATATTCACCTTCGGCTTTATTGATACGGAAAAACAGAAACTATTTCTCGCCCGAGACCCTTTTGGCGTCAAGCCCCTGTACTATTGGGCGGACGACGAATCCTTCGTCTTTTCATCCGAACTTCGGCCGCTCCGGGCACTTATAGACGACTCGATTGATCTTGAGAACCTGGCCGAACTTTTGCGACTCAGATATCTGCCCGCGCCTGACACGCTCTTCAAGAGGATCAGGAAGGTAAGGCCGGGCCACGTCGTTGAGGTGGATCTTCGTGCTAGCCAATTATCCCTCCGCGAGTACGCGTTCATCGCCCCGCCTGCCTCCGAAGAGGCGCGAGAGGATCGCGCAGACATTCTCGAGCAATACGCGTTGCGTCTAGAGGAGGCCGTCCAGCGTCAGCTGATGTCCGATGTGGAGATCGGAGTCTTTCTTAGTGGTGGAGTCGATTCCGCCGTTATCGCTCGTCTCGCGCAAAAACACGCGAGATACAAGATGAAGGCCTTTACTGTCGGATTCTCCGAACCCGATGAGGCAGACGAGATCCAAGCGGCCCAAGAGACGGCTAGGATCGTGGGTTTAGACCACCATGTCGTACGAATGGGATTTTCGGAGTTCCTCGGTGTTCTGCCGCGCATAAGCGCAGTCGTGGAGGAGCCGCTCGCAACCACTTCCGTGGTTCCGATGTTCTACCTGTCATCGCTGGCTTCCAGCCACGTGAAGGTGGTGCTGTCCGGCCAGGGCGCTGACGAGGCGATGGGAGGATATCGAAGGTACCAAATTGAACTGTTGAGATCCTTCGTACCGCCATTTGTCGTTCCGTCTCTGAGAAAAGGTGCACGGCTCATAGGAGTGCGGAACGATGCGATCTTGCGGGGACTCAATTCGATCGGGGAACGCGACGACGTGCGCCGTTTCGAGGAGATCTACAGCGTTTTCAGCACGGCACAGATTGCACGCCTGATCGGACACGATGCCACGCGACCGAGGGAGCGCATCCGCTATTTCTTCGACCTTCTCCAGTGTTCAAGTCGGCACCGAAGCGCGGAGCGCATGATGAGTCTCGATCTGCGGATGAATCTTGCCGATGACCTGTTGCTATACACCGACAAAATCACCATGCATCACTCGATTGAATGCCGCGTCCCGCTCCTGGATCTCGAGCTTGTCCGTTTCGTGGAATCCTTGCCGTGCAGCTGCCGCTTGGGCCTTTTCCGCGGAAAAGTGATCCACAAGCAGTTTGCGCGACGTATTCTGCCGGCCTCGGTAGTCAATCGCAAGAAGAAAGGTTTCTTGACGCCGACCAGGAGGTGGTTCAAGTCAACGAAACCCATCGCGGATATTCTTTTAGACCCCACATCCCGCTTTTCTTCGTATTTCGATCTCGCCGAGGTCGAAACGATTTTGAAAGAACACGCTGCAGGTATGAACCGGGAACGGCATATCTTTCTTCTACTGGGCGTGTATTACTGGATGGCCGAATCCCTGGTGCGCGAAACGGGCCGCGTCGCAGCAGCAGCGCGCCCGTGAGAGATGCCTGGCAGGGAACCTATTACATCCGGAGGAGGTTATGGCAGAGTCTGTTCACAATTCTCTTTCGATTCTTGGAATTCCGGTCAACATCTTTGATTCTTTCGATGATGTAGTCCAATGGATCGCTGATCGCATCACCTCGCGCCAGCCCACGTTCTGTGTTGCCATTAACCCGGAGAAGGTCTGCCGAGCCGAGCACGATCCGCGGCTGAGTCAGGTTCTGCACGCTGCGCACCTTCGAATCTGCGATGGTGTCGGTATTTCGCTTGCGTCACGACTACTCTATCGGAAGCGCTTGGCGCGGTGCACTGGCGTCGATCTCTTCTTAAAGCTATTGCATCTTTCAGAACAGAGACGATGGAAGGTGTTTCTGCTGGGCGCCTCGCCCGAGTCGAACGAAGCCGCATGTCGCGTCCTGGAGCAAAACTTCCCGGACCTCAGGATTGCGGGCAGTCAACACGGCTACTTCGAGGGTGCTGCGGAGGTCGTGCAGAAGATCAACGACAGTGGCGCAGATTTGCTGTTTGTCGCGATGGGATCGCCTCGTCAGGAGTTTTGGATCAGTGAACACATGCCGCGCTTGAATACGTGCTTCTGTATGGGTGTGGGCGGAAGCCTGGACGTGGTCAGCGGCGCCACTCAAAGGGCGCCATACCTCTGGAGGAGGACCGGCACGGAGTGGCTGTTTCGCTTACTCGTCCAACCAAGCCGCATTCGCCGGCAGAGCGCGCTGCTGGTATTTACCTTCGATGTCCTGAAAGCAATGGCGCGTCATTCGAGCGTCCCAGTCGCCAGGTGAAGGGTGCCGAATGCCCCAATCCGTTCGAAGCTGCGCCCAAGATAATGACATTCAGCCCGACAGCACGACGGCAATTCCCAGCTCATGGTGGAAGACTTACACGAGCAGCAGACCCCACGCCGATAGCGTGCGGGTATTAGTAAATACTCCCGACCTCGCGCTCGGGGGTGGTGTGGCGACATACTGGCGCGTGCTGCGTGCGCACTTGCCAAATGAGATTGAATATTTCACGAGTGGAAGTCGCGCAGAAAGAACGGGATTGGCGAAGGACATCCTGCGTCTCGTTCTGGATTACGGCGCGTACCTCTGGAGGGTCGCATCTGGAAGGTATTCGTTCTTGCAGTTAAATCCGTCCTTCGGCGCAAAGGCGTTACTGCGAGATGGGATGTTTCTCGTAATTGGAAAGGCTCTTCGAAAGAAGGTCGTGTTGTTTTTTCATGGCTGGGACCCCCACTGCGAAAAGGTGGTCCGGCGAAGGTTCCGGTGGCTTTTTCGCGCCGTTTACTTTCAGGCGGATGCCATGATTGTGCTGGCGTCAACGTTCCGAGAGCGGCTTCGGCAATTGGGCTACCCTGGGCCTATATTTGTTGAAACTACCGCGATTGAAGAGGTTTTGACAGAACTCCCCAGAGAGAAGCAACCCCGCAAACGGTTTCGTGTCCTGTTTCTCGCTCGGATCGAGCGCGCGAAGGGTGTGTGGGAAGCAATCGAGGCTTACAGCCAAGCGCAGGCCAGAAACAGTGAAATGGAATTGGTGGTGGCAGGAGACGGCCCATTGTTGGAAGATGCAGAGCAATATACACGACGACAGGGCATCAACAATGTCTCCTTCTGGGGGCATGTGTCCGGCTCACGCAAAGTTGAGGCTTTCATGAGTGCAGACTGCTATCTGTTCCCCAGTTATCACGAAGGAATGCCAATTTCGGTACTGGAAGCCATGGCCTGTGGGCTGCCGGTAATCACCAGGCCCGTCGGAGGCGTGAGAGATTTCTTTAAACACGGCGAAATGGGATTTCTCGAAGAGTCTACGCGTCCCGCCGCGTTCGCCGAACTGTTAGGACGGCTCGCTGACAATCGGGACCTGGGTCGGCGCATGGGCGAATATAATCGAACCATTGCAAAGCGGCACTTCCTTGCATCACAAGTCGCCGCCAGACTTCAACAAATACATAAAGCAGTGCTGGCGCCAAAATCAACGTCCAATGCAAGCTGAACTTATTGAGAGCGAGATTGTGCAGCTGCACGCGTGGGCTGCGCAGAGCTCGTTCGCCCCTCTTCGGGGTGGGTTGGCGCCAGCTGGTCCGCATTTTACCGATTGATCTGAGGCCGGCATTACATCACCCCGCCAATCCACAATGCCGGCTACTGTATTGTGCACTGGGGCGGGATTGTTCGCAGCGTTCGCGCTCCGGACGAACGCATTAGTCGCACGCCATCTTAAAGCAGGGCCATCATACGGCTGCGTCCTATAACTCCGAGCGCCATCGCTCATGAGTGGGGAGGGAGATCAGATGATCACGTCAAAACTCTCGGTATTGATTCCTCTATTCAATGAGGAGGACTATGTTGGAACGATCCTACGACGGGTAATTGAAGCGCCGCTCCCTAGGGGCATGAAGCGTGAAGTTATTGTCGTCGATGACGGATCGAGTGACGACTCTTGCAGACTCGTTCAGCAGTTTGCGGAACTATATCCAGACACCGTGCGACTCATCAGGCATGAGCGTAATCAGGGGAAAGGAGCTGCAATTCGAACAGCAATTACGCATGCAACCGGCGAGTTCAGTATTATTCAGGACGCCGATTTAGAGTATAATCCACGAGAGTACTCGCGGCTCCTGCGACCGCTCTTAACCGGCGAAGCGGACGCGGTCTTTGGTTCACGCTTCGCGGCAGCGGGGGAGCGACGTGTCCTGTACTTCTGGCACTCTGTAGCCAACCGAGCCTTGACCACACTGTGCAATATCTTCTCTGATCTGAACCTTACCGATATGGAGACCTGCTATAAAGCGTTCCGCACGGAGCTGGTCAAAAGTATTCCTATTCGCAGCAATCGATTCGGCATCGAGCCTGAGCTGACCATCAAACTGGCACAGCGAAAGGCCAGGATCTTCGAAACGCCTATTACGTATCACGGACGAACCTACGACGAAGGTAAAAAGATCGGGCTGAAAGACGCTTTTGACAGCCTGTTTGTGATGGTGAAGACTGCGTGGTCGCGAGATATCTACAAAGATAACGGACCGGAAACGTTGGAAGCCCTCTCCGTTGCGCCTCGGTTTAATCGGTGGATGGCAGATACCGTAGAGCCCTATCTCGGCAAGGAGATTATGGAAATCGGGGCCGGAATCGGCAACCTTACGAAACTCTTCATACGCCGCCGCAAGCGCTATGTCGCAGCCGACATCGATCGTCGGCACTTGGCTCGACTCGGAACCCAATTTGGAGACCGTCCGAACTTCGAAAGTCGATACTGTGATTTGAACTATCCGGAGCATTTTGCTGAATTCGCTGACCAACTGGATACCGTCATATGCCTTAACGTCCTGGAGCACGTCGAGGATGATACGGCCGGTTTGAAAAGTATCTATTCGGTTTTGAAACCCGGTGGTCGAGCGGTTATCCTCGTGCCCTGCGGCAAGGAACTGTTTGGAACGCTCGACACAGCCCTGGGCCACTACCGGCGGTACTCTCGGCAAGAATTGATGGAGAAAATCGCGCACGCCGGATTCGTTGTCGACCAGGCGCTTGACTTCAACAGAATCTCTCGACCCGCCTGGTATGTGAGCGGAAGGATGCTGAAACGCACCGTACTGAAGCGAGGTCAGCTAAGATTGTTTGACCAGTTCGTTTGGTTGTGGCGCGGCGTGGACCCACTGCTCCCCTGGGGACCGGTTTCGCTCATCGTGATTTGCTCAAAACCCGCTGCAGCGGAAGCGGCGAGCCGAGTGGCTCATAGCGAGCATACTACTCCTGCGATGTTACCAGCCGCCGCTTCTGCTGAGAGGTGAGGCGGCGAGGCGCCAAAATCAACCCGGAATGGATGCTGATCTCATCAAAAGCGAGACGGCCTCGCATACCGTTAGAACGCAGATATGGTACGGGCAACTGTAGAGAGTCTCGGATTGCCGCGCAGCGTGCCGGAGAGTACTGCCGCTCACTTGAAAGCGCTAATTGAACACTTCTGCGACCGGGATGACCTGTCGAGCTACGATCCGTACGATATCTGGAATACCGCGCTCGGCTTGAGCGTGAAAAAACTCTATAACCGCCG
>JAOAPR010000049.1 GCA_025463005.1 Bryobacterales bacterium
CCCCCTGTCAACTTGACTGGTGTTCTCGTAATCGGAACTCGGCTTCATCGGTCCACCGAGTGTTGACCGTCCGGAGATATAGTAACAAAACGTTCCGGAGACGTGGGTTATACTTTTTCGCTCCGCAGAACGCGGCGACCAAGACTGCACTAGCATGAGACTGCACTCGCTGACGCGGACTTGAGTTAAAATCGACCGGTCTGTTGAGCCGCAGATCAGTCTTTCTTGAAGCCTGCCGACCCGGACGAGTGTCAAGCGAGTTCGAAGTCGGATTCTGGGAAGTTAGGCACCTCCGTCCGGATCGTCGGCGATACGTACAAACCGTGGTGGCGCTCAGTTTGGGCGGGCTTCGAGTTGCGCGTCATCCGCGCGTTGCTTGTGCGAACGAGTATCAACCCACGTGCGTTGATACTCGTTGTCGACCTAGTGAGACGAGCGGCCTGGTGGTTTTTGACGTGATGCGTTGTAAGTAGATGATGATAAGCCAGTTAAGTGTCGATAGTTGGTGGCGATGTTGCGCAAACATGTAGTGAAGGTGATGGTCGCGAACAACGGAAATTGCTACAGTAGTGTCGAATAGTGTGCTGCGGTTCTATGACGTGCAAGAACTGGCCTCGGATGTCGTTGAAAACAATACGGGCGCGTAGCTCAGGTGGATAGAGCATCAGCCTTCTAAGCTGAGGGTCGCTGGTTCGAGTCCAGCCGCGCCTACCATTTCCAATCGCCTCTGATCGCCGTCAAGCCATGTACCTCTTGCTGTTTCGGGCCGGATGACGCCACTGCGTATTTGTGATATTGTGCCCGCAAGGAGTCAACCATGCGGAATTGGCTCGTTGGCTTGTGGCACAAGATTGAAGGCTGGATGCACCGACAGGCAGGTGCCTCACAGCAATACCACCGCTCAAATCTCCATGGCAAGCATCGTTAGAAGATACGTTGCGGGGAGAGAATAGAGGTCTCATGTCTACTGTCGAAGCAGTTAGGCTCGCTCTCATTGCGCTCAGCGATCTTTTTCGAGGTGGGCCAAGGTCACCTTCCCATCCATTACCAGGCAATGATTCCAGGATTCTCAGCCGGAAAAACATCAATCGAGTAACTCAGTCAGACAAGGGGAAGTGAATCGACCCTCCCGCGATAATACCCGCCTAATTGGGCTGAAAAAGTTTCAACCAGGAGGTGCATTGATGGATCCACCGGACAGTGAAAAGGGGCGGCGGCGTTGAGCCATCCCGTGGAAGGATTGGGACCGTGGCGCTGCCGCCCCTTCAGAGTTGAGCCGTCCACAAAATCCGACTGACGATTGACAGTGGCACCCTCGCGGAGTATTTTGTGAGGGACACTTGCGACGCGGACTCCATTTTAGTTGCGTACTTCTGGCTTTGACGCCAGCAGGACTCTTCGCACAATGGCCGGCCTATCCGACCCCTGGAGTCCCCAAGACCGCCGACGGCAAGCCGAACCTCTCCGGGCCCGCGCCCAGGACCTCGGACGGTAAACCGGATCTCTCCGGCGTCTGGCAGTACACCCGCCCTCCCGGAACGCCCACCCCGGCCAATCCCACACCGCCGGCCACGTCTAGCGAAACCGATATCGTTCCTCTGTCGGTAAGAACCAGCCAGTTCTGGAACCTCGGCGCGTCATTCAAGGATGGTCTTCCGTTTCAGCCATGGGCGGCCGAGCTGCACCGTCAGCGCGTGGCCGACAACAGCAAGGACAATCCCGACGCGCATTGTCTGCCGCTTGGTGTGATGCAGCTTCACACGCACGGTCAGCCCCGCAAGATGATCCAGACGCCTGGCGTCATCGTCATCATCTATGAGGCGAACGCCGGGTTGCGGCAGATCTTTACCGACGGCCGTCCCCTGCCCCTGCCGAAGGACGTCGAGCCTTGGTGGTTCGGCTACTCCATCGGCAAATGGGACGGCGACACACTGGTTGTGGAATCGACGAATTTCCGCGATCTAGGATGGCTCGATGTCGAAGGAAGCCCGCTGACGGATACCGGAAAAATAATCGAGCGCTTTCGCCGCCCCGATTACGGGCACCTGGAAATTGAAGTGACCATCGACGATCCGAAGGCGTACACCAAGCCGTGGACCGTGACCGTGCATCAGCGCATTATGCTCGATACCGACCTGATCGAGTTCGTGTGTCAGGAGAACAGCAAGGACGGACCGCATCTCGTCGGCAAGTGACGGCTTCTTTAGTAAACTCCGTCCAGGACCGCCTGGCAGACGTAATCCTGCAATTCCCACCCGGGCGCGAGCGTGAAGGACCGGGTAAACGTATACGGCTTAGTGAACGCTTTCTCGTCTTCGATCGTAAGATCGACATTCAGATGACCTAGATCGGGCCGCTTGTAGCGCTCAATCAGATGCATTGCGTCGCTGTGAGGCTTGCCGGTCGAATCCAGCCAGGTTTTGTCGTTGAAGCCCACCGTATCAACGACAAGCGTGTCGCCGTCCCATTTTCCGTTGGACAATCCTGTGTAGCTCTCGGGCTCGACCTCGAGGTTCGGCTTGCGGCCGTCCAGGAAGAATCGACGGTAACTGTGGGTATTCCCCTCCCATAGCAGCGCGATCATATTGGAACGCTGCACAATTTTATAGGGCAGCGGATTCACGCGGACGGCACCGTTGGGCAGGCAGAATTTTTCCGGATCGTCTTTTCCCTTATTCGCTTTTCGCTCGTCGTAAATCTTCTTGGCCCAAGGCTGATAGGAAGGATCGCTGGGCAGCACGGTGCTCGTGGGAACCCAGACTCCGGATAGATCCACTTTGCCGGTGTCAGCCATCCGGGGAGTGGGGCCCGCGGGCGGCGTGGGTGCTTTTTTCGCCTGCACGGGCGGCACACCGTTTGGCAGGCGCTTGCTTTGGGTGCCAACCACGGATGAGGCGGTGTTGGTGACGGCGTGCAGATGGTCGGGGTCTTGATTGTTCTCGTTGCAGACGTACTCGGTCATGTCGAATTCGGTTTCCAGATTCGTAGTTCGATTGATGACCCAAGGCTTGGTGAACACCCCCGGGTCCTCGATCGTCACCTGCATCTCCATATTCCCGAAATCAATGCGGTGGAACCTCTCGGTCAGATGCATGTCCTTGGTATGCGGAGTGCCCGCGAAATCGTACCAGGATTTCTCAAAGAAGCTGACCGTATCGACTACCAGCGTGTCTCCGTCCCAGTGGGCCCGGGAATCCCCGTAAAAGGTCGGCTTCAGATCCTTGGGGTGGCTGCTGCCGTCCACGAAGAACTGGCGATACATGTGAGTGTTGCCCTCGAACAACATCAACACCAGTTTGGGGGTCGCAAAGAACGAGGTGTGATAGGGAGCCGCCCGTGGCGGGCCTCCCGGCAGGCAGCGAGCTTCAAAGTCCTCCGCGCCTTCCGCCGCCCTGTGATCTGCCACGATCTTAGCGGCCCAAGGCAGCATGTTGGGAGCGTCCTGACCGCTGCCTCCGAACCCGTTCCATACACCGGTCAGGTCCGGCTTTCCGTCGGACACCTTGAGGCGCGCCCGGTAATGGAGCTCCGCCTTTGTCCTGCGCAATCGCAAGGGTCAGGCTCGCGACGGTAGCGGCGGCAACGATGAATATAGTGAGGTTCTTCCGCACGTGGAATCTCCTGTCCTTGCTGAGGCGAGCGTAGTGCTGGCGCTACTGATTAGCCGGGCCGTTTCCGCCGGACGAACCTGCAAACACGCGCCGGCCATCCGGCAGTGTGACGCTGCGGGCATTGGCGGATTTCGATCCATCCTTGGCCAGCGAGCCTTCGACGGTAACCTGGTCTCCCTGTTTCAGGGAATCCTTGCGCCAGCCCTGCTTCAGCAGCACTGGAATCGCGCCGAGCTCGAAGTTCCAATTGGTTACTTTGCCGTCGGTATCCTTAACGTCGACGTAGAATCGCGCATGGGGATTCATCCATTCCATTTTGGTGACGGTTCCCGTGATCTTCATGGGCTTGTTGGCGTCGTATTCTGCGGCGAAGGAGTGATGAGCAAGAGCTGGAATTGTGCCGGCCAGAAGACCCAGGCCGGTCAGGATAACACCAAAATTGACTCTCATTAAACGTCTCCAGATTGGATTTTGGGGACTACGCAACACGTTAAAATCTACCGATTTACATTACTCTCGGCAGCTCTGGTTGTCAAGGCAGGGCGTGTTGCGATGTTGTATACTGCACTTGTTCGGATCGCAAAGTATTGCGTGACGACAGGGCTCAAGTGAACTCCATCAAGGCGTTGTGCGCGGCGGTTTTGATAGCGCTCCTCGGCGGAGGGCTGGTGGCCCTCTCGCGATTGAGTGCGCAAGCGCCGGCAAATGCCGCCCCGGCGGCGACAAATCCTCGAGCGTTCCTCGATACATACTGCGTCACTTGCCATAATCAGAAACTCCGCACGGCCGGGCTGATGCTCGACACCGTGGATCTCGCTAAGCCCGCCGCGCATGCAGAGATATTAGAAAAAGTGATCGGGAAGCTTCGGGCGGGCTCGATGCCTCCGCCTGGAATGCCGCGCGCCGATGCAGCAACCTATCGCGTCGTGGCGAGCACGATCGAAAACGAAATCGACCGGGCGTGGGCAGCTAATCCCAATCCGGGTAGGATCGGCGCGGTCCATCGCCTCAATCGCTCGGAATATAACAACGCGATTCGCGACCTGTTCGCTCTTGATATGGACGTGAAGCCGCTGCTACCGGGCGATGACACGGCCGACGGCAGTTTCGACAACTTCGCGGATGTCCTCTCCATTTCGACCGCTCATCTGGAGCGATACATGTCGGTCGCGCGTCAGGTCACGCGGCTCGCGACGGGTCTTCCGCCCGCTCAGCCGAGCCTGGAGAGATTCGAGATCCCGTTGCATGTGATGCAAGATGACCGGCAGAGCGAAGACTTGCCGTTCGGATCCCGCGGCGGCATGGCGATTCGCTACAACTTTCCAATCGACGGCGAGTACCTTATTAAGGTTCGCCTGCAGCGCCAATACCAGGATTACCTCAAGGGCATGGGATGGCCGCAGCAGCTCGACATTCGCCTGGATGGCAAGCTGCTGAAACGGTTCACCGTCGGAGGCGCAGGCAAAGGCCGTCCCGCGGCATCCAGCTATGCGGGCGATGGCGAACCAGGTTTTGCCGGTGATCCCGAATGGGAAACTTATATGCAACTCACCGGAGACGCCGGGCTAGAGGTCCGGATTCCAGTCCAGGCGGGTTCCCGCGTGGTGGGCGTGTCGTTCGTGAGGGAGCTGTGGGAACCGGAAGGCCTCCCGCAACCGACCCAGCTCGGCCGAGTCATCGCAAACGACCAGGTGTACATGGGGAACGCGAACGTCGGCTCGGTCCAGATCGGGGGACCTTACGCTGCCCCAGGAGTTGAAAAGCAGCCTGCGAAGGACACGGCCAGCCGTCGCGCAATCTTTGTCTGCCAGCCGCCGACGGCCGCTTCGGAACAACGATCCTGCGCCGCGACGATCCTCTCGAGAATGGCCCGCCTGGCGTATCGTCGCCCTGCGACGAAAGCAGACGTAGACACGCTGCTCGAATTCTTCGATAAAGGCCGGCAGGATGGCGGGAGTTTCGACACCGGGATTCAGTTCGCGCTGGAGCGCATGCTGGTGGACCCGGATTTTCTCCTGCGAGTTGTTCGGGACCCGGCGGCGAAGCAAGCTGCATATCGCCTAAACGATGTGGAACTGGCATCACGCCTGTCTTTTTTCCTGTGGAGCAGCATCCCCGACGATCACCTGCTCGCGCTGGCCGAGCGAAAAGAGCTGAGCAGTCCGCAGACACTTGAGAAGGAAGTTCGTCGCATGCTGGCCGATCCCCGCGCCACCGAAGCGCTGGTCAACGATTTCGCCGCCCAGTGGCTGAACCTGCGCCAGGTCGAAGATGTGGTTGTGGATCCGGTGAAATATCCCAACTACGACGAGAGCCTGCTACAGGCGTTCCAGCGGGAAACCGAAATGTTCGTGGGCAGCACGCTGCGCGAGGATCGCAACGTGGCTGATCTGTTGAACGCGGATTATACGTTCGTCAATGAACGGCTCGCCCGGCACTATGGACTTCCGGGAGTTTACGGCAGCCGCTTCCGTCGCGTGACGCTGCCCAATCACGAGCAGCGCGGCGGTCTACTGGCGCAAGGTGCGCTGCTGGTAACCACTTCTTATCCGGACCGAACGTCGCCGGTCCTGCGGGGAAAGTGGCTGCTGAACAATATCTTCGGCTTACCCATTCCACCGCCGCCTCCGGGAGTGAACACCACGCTCGAGACCAAACCCGGCACTATCCCGCCCACCATGCGCGAAAGACTCGCCCAGCACCGCACGCAATCGACGTGCAACAGTTGTCATTCGGTGATCGATCCGCTCGGGTTTTCGCTGGAGAACTTTGACGTGATCGGCGGCTGGCGCACGATTGATGAATCGGGCAAGCCAGTGGACGCGAGCGGGACCACAGCCAGTGGCGTGAAGATCGTCGGTCTGTCCGGATTGCGGGCCGCGCTCCTCAAGGAGCCGGAGCAATTCCCCCGAACCGTCACCGAAAAGCTCATGGCCTATGCCCTCGGTCGTCGGCTTGAGTACTACGATCAGCCGGCGGTGCGCAAGATCGTCCACGACGCCGCGGCAAAGCAATACCGCTGGTCGTCGCTTATTGTGGGGATCGTTGATAGTCCCGGGTTCCTGATGCGAACCTCTCAACCGGCTGTGCAAGCAGCGTCGAACTAAATTGACATCTTTTCTCGCGACCCTCGCTCTGCTGCCTGCGATCGCCTGTGCCCAGTGGCTGCATTATCCGACGGCAGGAGTTCCCAAAACTCGCAACGGCAAACCCAACCTGGCTGCGCCCGCGCCGCGGACGGCCGATCGGAAGCCCGACCTCTCTGGAATGTGGTGGGCCGGGGGCGATCCAACCCCTTGTCCCCCCGACCTGCAAGGTGAGGATGGCAGTTGCATTGAAAAAGGTCTCGGCCTTGGCAATACGAAAGGGAGCGGACTCCCTAGACAGGCTGTGAACATCGCCGCTGGTTTGGCCGGCGGTCTGCCGTACCAACCATGGGCTGCCGCACTGGTCAAGCAACGGACAGCCGACCGGGGAAAAGACGATCCCCACTCGAAGTGCCTGCCTCCGAATTTCCCGCGAGCATACACGCTGCCCCACATTCAGAAGTTCATCCAGACTTCGGGACTCGTCATCATTCTCGATGAATTCAACGCCAGCTACCGGCAAGTCTTTACCGACGGCCGCCCGCTGCCTGTAGATCCGCAACCTTCCTGGAACGGCTACTCTTCCGGGAAATGGGAACGCGACACGCTTGTGGTCGAGACTACTGGATTCCGCGACGATCTATGGCTCGACCTGACTGGTAACCCGATGACCAGCGCAGCCAAAGTGACCGAGCGGTTTCGCCGTCCCAATTACGGGAGCCTCGAGATCGAAGTCACGGTCGACGATCCGAAAGCGTACACCAGGCCTTGGACGGTCAAGTTGACGCAAGGGATCGTTCTCGACACAGAGTTGCTGGATGAAATCTGTCTGGAGAACGAAAAGAGCGTTGAGCACATGTCGGGGAAATAGAGCTGATCCTCGAAGGATGGCTCCCGGCGCTGAACCGGCGACTCGGCCGATCACGCGGCAATACACGAAACTGCTAAGTGGGCTAGAATTAACACGTAAGGAGAAGGACAACATGGCCTTCCTCACCAAGTCGCTGCCACGACGCACGATCCTGAAGGGGCTCGGCACCACCATGGCGCTGCCGTTCCTTGAAGCCATGCTTCCTCCACTCCGCGCCGCCGCGAAGCCCGCGCACCGGTTCCAGGCCTTCTACGTGCCGAACGGGATGGCCATGGAGTATTGGACTCCCAAAGGCGAAGGGACCGCCCTCGAGCTCGCGCCCATTATGGAGCCGCTCGCTCCCTACAAAGACCAGATGCTGGTCTTCTCCGGCATCAAAGCAAGCTGGAACTACATCCACGCCGGCGCCTCCGGATCGTTTCTCACCGGCACCCCGCGCGGCGGAAAGAACGAGATCGAAATCATCGCCGACGTTTCCATCGATCAACTGCTCGGCAGGCATTTCGCGCAGGAAACGCAGCTTGCCACGCTCGAGATTTGCATGGACTTGCCGGCCAACGCGGGCGCTTGCACAGGGAATCTGAGCTGCGCCTACCTCGACACGCTGTGCTGGCGGAGTCCCACGCAACCTCTGCCGATGGACTGGAACCCGCGCACCGTCTTTGAGAAATTGTTTGGCGATAGCGGCAGCACGGATCGTACCGCGCGCGAGAAGAGATTGCAGCAACACAAGAGCATTCTGGATTCGGTGACCGGAAAGCTGGCGAGCCTCAAGCAGGAGCTCGGCCCGCAGGATCAGGTCAAGGTGAACGAATACACCGATGCGGTTCGCGACGTCGAACGTCGTATCCAGATGGCCGAGCGGCAGAGCGCCATCGAGCTGCCTGCCCTGGAACAGCCTCTGGGCGCGCCGCCGGTCTTCGAAGACCACCTGGCGCTGATGATGGACTTGCAAGTCCTGGCGTTCCAGTCCGATCTCACGCGCGTCATCTCGTTCATGATCAGCAAGGAGCAGAGCCCCCGGCCCTATCCTCAGATCGGCGTGCCCGAAGCGCACCACCCGCTCTCGCACCACAACAATCTTCCTGAGCTGATCGAGAAAATGTCCAAGATCAACCGGTATCACGCCCAGTTGTTCTCGCAGTATGTGGCGAAGCTGAAAGCGACGCCGGACGGAGACGGCTCGCTGCTCGACCACATCACGATCCTTTACGGCGCGGGCATCTCTAACAGCAACGGGCATTCGGGTGACAACTTGCCCTTGATGCTGGTCGGCGGCGGATCGGGAAAAATCAAAGGCGGCCGCCACCTAAAGTATTCCAACAAGCCGTCGCAGGCCAACCTGCTCCTGACGATCATGGACAAGATGGATTATCCGGTCGAGAAGGTCGGCGGCAGCACCGGCAAACTTCCTATAGATACTCTTCCCGAGGTTTAGTCATGCGCCTATTCGTCGGGGTTGCGCTCGCCACATCCTTATTTGCGGCTAACAGCGGTCTGCTGCCTTTAGTCGACGCAGCCAAACGCGGCGACAAGGAAACTTTGAAGTCGCTGATCCAGAAAAAGGCAGACGTCAACGCTTCCGAAGCCGATGGCACCACAGCCCTGCACTGGGCCGCTTACCGGGACGATCTTGAAAGCGCCGACCTGTTGCTTCACGCCGGAGCGAAAGCGAACGCGGCTAACGACCTCGGTGCCACGCCTCTCTGGAACGCCAGCCAGAACGGAAGCGCGGTCATGGTCAAGCGCCTTTTGGACGCCGGAGCGAATCCCAACGCGGCTCTGCTCGCGGGGGAAACGCCGCTGATGGTCGCGGCCCGATCGGGTTATCCCGAAGTCGTCGAACAGCTCGCCGCTAAGGGCGCGAACCTAAATGCGCATGGTACGCGCGGCCAGACGGCTCTCATGTGGGCCGTTTCGCAGCAGCATCCCGAAGTCGTCAAAGTGCTCCTGGCGCACAAGGCCGATCTTAAGGCTCGCTCCGATGTCTGGAGCGAAGTGATGGCGGTGCCGCCGCATGGGTATCTTCCCTATAATCTGAAGATCCCGCATGGGGGCGAGACCGCGCTGATGTTCGCGGCGCGGGTGGGCGATCTCGCCTCTGCGAAACTTCTGGTGGCTGCCGGCGCCAACGTGAACGATGCGGACGCCTGGGGCGTCAGCGCCACCACACTCGCCGCTCACTCCGGCTTTACCGATTTCGTCTTATTTCTGCTCGATAAGGGCGCGGATCCGAATGCCGCCGCAAACGGCTTTAACGCCTTGCACGAAGCCATCATGCGCCGGGACGAAAAAATGGTGGCGGCGCTGCTCGACCACCATGCGGATCCAAACGCTCCTTTGAAAACGTTTACTCCTGCTCGACGGTCATCGGAAGATTTTCATTTCGAGCCGGCGCTGGTTGGTGCGACGCCGTACTGGCTGGCTGCGCGCTTTACCGAACCCGATGTCATGCGTCTTCTCGTCAAGCACGGCGCCGATCCTCTATTCGTGCACCATGCGGACTGGGTCGCTGAGCAAGGCTTTGGCGGCGTTTCGCGCAAGGAAACCGTGAACGCGCTCATGGCGGCGACGGGGATGCTTCGTGCAAGTCCGTGGGTCGAGCCTGAGCGCGCCGACCGTGAAGCTTTGACGCTCGAAACTGTCAAGCTCGCGGTCGAGCTCGGGGCCGATCTCAATCTCGCCAATACTGACGGCCGCACCGCGCTCGACGCCGCCAAGGCCCTGAAGTACGATTCGGTCGTGAACTTCCTGGTCGAGAAGGGCGCCAAAGCCGGCGCTCCTTCGGCTCCCGCGGGCCGCGGTGGTCGAGGCAAACAAGCCCCGAACCGGTAGATTCCGCCCTACTTCATCAAAACTGGAAGCGCGCGACGATCTGGCCCTGCCGCGGCAGGCTAGGCACCGAAGTCGTGTCGATGAATCCATAACCCGCCGTAGTTTTGCTATTGGGGTCGGCGTTATTCACTCGGGTCTGCACCGCCGCCGGATTCGTTGACGTCGGGTTATTGATGAACGTGCGGTTGAATATGTTCGTGAACTCTGCACGCAACGTCAGCCTCATACTTTCACGAATCTGGAAGATCCGAGCCAGCGACAGATTCTCGAGCGGACGCCGCTGTTGGCGGTAATCGCCATAATAGGTTCCGCTGCCAAACTGCCCCGGAGCCGGGTTGGACCAAGCCTTCGGGTTCAGCACAAACGTCGTGCTGGGATCGAAGCAATGGCAGTTGAGATCCTGGGTGAACAGAGGCTCGCCCGGAACGCGGTTTTGGTATGTACTTTGGAATGCAATACTACTAAGCGCCGGATTCGTGGTCGCTACGGGGGGCGCAAACGGCAGCCCGCTGGTGTACTGGAGAAAGCCGCCCAATTCCCAATCACGAACGGCGTACGCCAGAAGTTTATTCTCTCCCCATTTCTGTGTCCTGTAGTTGAAGCCGATGCCGCTGATCAACGGCCTCGAGTTCAACGAAAGGCTCTTGGCGTTGGACCGGTTTTGCACATCATTCACCAGGCTCAGAGTATCCAGCTCTTTCGACCAGGTAAACGCGTACGTCAGTTCCAGTCCGCGAGAAGCGCGCTTGGTCACTTTCACTTGAAGGGAATCGTACCAGGCGTTACCGAGCGGCGCCCATATCGCAGCCAGCGTCGCAGGAGTTGTTGTACCGAACTGCGGGAACGGCCGCAACGATTGGGCCACTGTCTGCGTCAACGGGAAACCCGTAAAAGGAACCTTCCCTTGGAAACGACCCGCGGCCGCGGAACCTAGCGTCGCGTTCAGAATCGCGACGTCGGCAGGGTTGCTCAGGCTCAGTCCGTAGCTGCTCAAAAGCTGGGTGCTCAAGTAATTGTAATTGACGAGCGAGCCTGCACCCGATCCCACTGCCCCGCCCCACAGCCAGATCTGGCGATTCGCCACATAGGAAGCTTCCACCAGCAGGTTCCGCACAACTTCGCGCTGCAAACCGGCGCTCCACTGATACGATCTGCCAGGTCGACCCGCATTCTGATCGACCACCTGCGGCGGACCGCCCCCCACGATCGCGTTTACAGGATAATAACCCGGATTGAAGTTGGGCCACGCGATCTGCGAGCGCGTCAACGGGTTGCCGGTGGCAAGCGTCATGATTTCCCGGCCGAAATCGGCACTGGGGCCGATGGGATTGCTGGCGGATGCGGCTCCCCCGGCCAAGTTGTACTGCGGCGTTCCGCTGTAAGCGATGCCGAACCCGGCGCGCAGCACGGTCTTTGAATTGATCTGGTACGCCGCGCCCAGGCGAGGCCCGAACGCCCAAGGATAGTTATGCGCGAAGTTGCAGCCGCAAGTGGCCTCGTACTGGACCGCGCCGGGATGCCCGCCCGCAGCCGGGTTCGCTAGATTCGGCGCGAGCGTCGGAGTCCGGCCGTATTGCTCTTTGAGGTATGTCGAGTAGTCGTAACGCAGGCCGTAATCCAGCGTGAAGTTGCGCGTCACTTTCCAGGTATCCTGAACGTAGAATCCCAATTGGTGTTTGCCCACACGACCCGCGGAAGAAGGCTTCGCATTTGCCGTGTTCACAAGACCCAGCAGGAAACTCGCGTACGGGAACCCGATACTGTTACCGCCGACGGTGGCGTTCGCGTTGGCCGCAACCACGTAGGGAAGCGCCGTTTGTTGCGGGCCGAACCCGTACGTTCCGTTCAGGGCCCCGCTGTTCAGGTTATAGTCGCCCTGGTTGCGTAACTCGCCGCCGAACTTGTAAGTGTGGTTATTCTTGACCCAGGTGAGGCTCGCGATCGAAGAGAACTGCTGAAACACGTCATCCACCTGGCTCGCTGTGGAGCCCATGTTCGCCATGCCACCCTGCCCGATGCAGTTCGTCGAACCTACAGCTTGCAGGCACAGGCCCTGGAGCACAGGGAAAGTAGCCGGCTGAGTGAACGGACCGGTCAGGCCCAATTGCGCGGTCGCATCATAGTTAGTTGCGAGCGGCGGCCTCCCGAGCCAGTTCTGCGAGAAGCCCGCGCCTAAATGCAGCAACATGGCCGGCGACAACGTGTGGTCCCAATTCAGGCGCTCGCTATGCGCGCGGATGTCCGTGCCAATGGTTTGTGTAATCGGCAGCGGCAAGCCCTCGGCGCCGGCGCAGTACCAGCAGAATGTCTTGGTGCGGTTCATGAAGAAGGACACTTTATCCTTCGATCCAATTACTTGATCGATCTTGAGTGACGGAACGTCAGTAGTTCTCTCTTGCCGATACGTCGTTTGATAATTGTTGACCAGCAGCGCAGGGTTGGTCGCTGACGGTATCAGAGCCTGGATCTTCGCTGCCACCGGATCGATGCGACTGGGATTGAACGCGTTGCCCGGAAATGGATCGGTGACCACTTGGCTGCCGACGGTTTGACGCGTGTTGGGATCGTAAATCTGATTCGGAAAGATATCGCGGCCAAGAGGATCCTTACCCAGGCTGTTGGACAACCTTGCGGAAATAAAATTGCCGGCGCGATAAGCAGCCGTGGGGACCGAAATCGCGTTTGGCAACACGTTGGTCCCGATCTTGTACTCCTCCCAGTTCCAGAAGAAAAATGTGCGGTTGCGGCCGTCATACACCTTCGGAATCCATACGGGACCACCCAGGGTGAAACCATAATCGTTCCGTCTTGTCTTCGTACGAACCAGGTTGCCGCTCCCGTCATTCGTAAATGGCTGGCCGGCATTCAGCTTCTCGTGTACGAAGTATTCGTAGAAGGTGCCATGGTACTGATTCGTGCCCGATTTCATGGTGACGTTCATGATCGCGCTGCCCGCCTGACCGTACTCCGCGGCATAATTGCTGGTCTGGACCGCCCACTCCTGAATCGAATCCACGCCCGGCTGGTTCTGCTGCGAAGCGCCTTGGCCCAGGCTGTTGGACATGTCCATGCCTTCCAGCAGGACCGTTTGTGAGTTGTTCACGCCGCCGTTCAGGCGAACCGTGGGGCCGGTTCCGCCCTGAATCAAGGCCGAACCCGGCATCAGTGCGACCGCAGTGAACGGGTTCCGAATACCGCCGCTACCAGCAATCGCGCCGGTCTGCAGAATGGGTAGATTGTCCATGCGTTCGGTCGTGACGACATGGCTCAGCTCGCCGCTTTCCGTCTTTAGCAACGGAGTAGCCTCCGTGACTGTGACCGACTCCGCCGCGCTGCCGACCTCAAGGGTAATATCGATGCGGATGGTTTGCGCCGCCTGGACCGTGAGACCCTGGCGCGTGTATTTCTTGAAACCGGGAACGATCACATTGATCTCGTAGTTCCCCGAGGGTAGCTGTGCAATCGTGTAGTTGCCGGTGGCTGAACTTGCGACCGGATACACAGCTCCGGTGCCCACGTTGCGGGCTTCAATCGGCGCATTGGCGACCACGGCGCCCGCCGGATCGGCGATCGTGCCGGTGATGGTTCCGCGATCGCTCTGAGCGAACGCAGCTATAGCGGCAGCAAGCAGAAAAACAGTAACTCTCAGACGCATGAAAAGCCCCCCTAACCCCAACCTTTAGCCCCAGACGCGAGCGCGCGGGACTGCCCTAGCACAGCGCAAAATAGTATACCCACAATTGATCGTGCGTGTCGATGGGGTAGGTTCGCAATTAACAGGAATTACGAAGAAGTCACGTGTGTCGATGCTCTTAAAGTGCGTCCGGCTTCTTCTGCTTGTTTCGGAATCGTGAAGTAAAACGTGGCGCCTTTTCCTGACTCCGACTCTACCCAAATGCGGCCGTCGTGACGCTCGATAATCCTCTTGCAAATGGCGAGACCCAGACCATTGCCCTCATATTCCGCGCGACTATGAAGCCGCTGAAATGTGCCAAATATCTGGTCGTGATACTTGGGATCGATTCCAATTCCGTTGTCTCGCACTGAGAAGATCCACTCCTCATCATTCGACGCGGCGGAAACATGAACTTCGGGCATCCTCTCGGCGCGATATTTGATCGCATTGGCGATCAGGTTCTGGAAGACCCGCAAAAGCTGCCCGTCATTCGCGCGAACGATGGGCAAAGAATCAAAACTGATCTTGGCGCCGCTCTCGTCTATGTTTTGCCGGAGATTCTTCACAGCCAGGCCGACAACCGAACCGCTATCAATGTCAAAGGCCTTGAGCCCCGGCCCGTCGCCGATTCTGGCAAACTCCAGCACATCCTGAATCAGCCGCTTCATTCGGTCAGCATTGCTCAAGACGGAATCCAGTAAGCGAGCCGAATCCGTTTGCAGTGTGCCGCCCGCCTGATTCAGGAAAAGCTGCGTCATGGTTCCGATGCCACGCAGCGGTTCCTGGAGATCGTGGGCAACAGCGTATACGAAGCGTTGGAGTTCCTCATTCGCTCGGGCCAGTTCGGTCGAGCGTTGTTTCTGTGCTTGCTGGCTTTCCCGCAGCTCGGTTACATCGATACTCGCACCGGCGATGCGCGTCAAAGAACCCGATTCGGAAAAGAACAGACGGCTCCGTTCTTCCATCCAGCGGATCTGGCCATCCGCGAGCAAGATTCGATATTGAAACTTAAACTCGCTATGCCCTTGTTCAATCCAGGCCCTTCTGGAAGCTTCAAAGCTGGCCCGATCCTCCGGATGGATCCGCTTCACCCAATCGGTGTAAGTGCCTTCGAAGGTCCCGGGTACAAGGCCGAATAGCCGTTCCATGGCCGGGTTCCAAATTTGTTGCCCTTCGGGAGTGAGAGATTCGTGAAAGCCGATCTTGGCTGCATCGGCCGCAAGCTCGAAGCGCTCTACGCAGGCCGGGCAAATCGGCGCGCCACCAGCGTGCATCTCAGTTTTCGCACCGCATCGAGAGCATGTCCGCATGCGTGTCACTCCACCTTTATCCCGAACAGGATGGCTGAACTTCTCCGAGCCTACCACGAAGGCAAGTTTTACCCGGGAACATTTTGCCAGCTACTTGCAACTTTTGCGCATCGGGCATAGCCGCTATGCCGTGAGTATAAAACTTTCAAGGGTTTCCGCAATCGGACTGCGACTTGCATAGATCCTAGCGAGGTGATTCTATGCTCGGAACCGTTCGCAGCATCACGAGGGTTTGTTGCGTGGCGCTGCCACTGGCGCTGTTTGCGTCTCCGCAGCAGCCCGACAACACGCGAGAAAACAAGAACAACAGTCCGACCGCCGACCAACAAAAAGAGACTAAAGGCGACCGCGAATTGGCTGCGAAAATTCGAAAGTCAATCACGAGCGACAAGTCTCTTTCGACCTACGCCCATAACGTGAAGGTTATCGCTCAAAATGGCGAGGTCACGTTGAAGGGCCCGGTGCGGTCTGAACAAGAGAGCCAGGCCATCCAGGCCAAGGCTCAGGAGGTCGCCGGCTCCGCGAAAATTCACAACGAGCTGACAGTGGCGCCCCCTAAGTCCAAGAAAAGCGAATAGCAAAACTAAATAAAAGGAGAAAGCATGGCCGGGAAGAATACTGCGGTTTTCGGGATCTACAAGAGCGCCGTACAGGCGGAAAACGCCGCCGGAACGTTATGTTCCGCGGGTTTTTCGAACCAGGACATTTCCGTGCTGGTTCCGGATAATCAGGGTTCCCACCGGGAGCTCGCCACTGAAAAGAACACCAAGGCTCCGGAGGGAACTACCGGCGGGGCGTTGGCAGGTGGCGCGTTGGGCGGAACTCTGGGCCTGCTGGCAGGCTTGGGAGCCCTTGCGATACCCGGAGTCGGTCCTCTCATCGCCGCTGGCCCCATTGTCGGCGCACTCGCGGGAGCGGGCGCCGGCGGCGCTGTGGGTAGCCTGGTCGGAGGACTAGTGGGAATGGGCATTCCCGAATACGAAGCCAAACGCTACGAAGGGCGCGTCAGAGACGGCGGCGTTCTTCTCTCGGTACATTGCGACAGCTCTGACGAAGTAAAACGCGCAAAAGACGTGCTTGAGCGTACTGGTGCTCAGGACATTGCCTCCGCCGGCGAAAAATCTGCCAGCACTCACCGGGTAGACAACCCGACCGATCGTCCGACTCGGACGACAAAAACTTATTAGAACTATTCGAGGGGCCGGAACAAAATCCGGCCCTTTGTTTGCCTGAGGAAAGGAGATGCTATGTTTTTGATTCTGTTCGTGATTCTGCTTTTTGCTTGGCTCATGGGATGGACCGCGTTCCACGTGGCAGGCGGCCTCATTCATATTCTGCTGGTTGTGGCCGTCATCTCATTGATTCTCCACTTTGTCCGTGGGCGTAGCGCGGTCTGACGGGGCGTGACGAATCCGAAAGGAGAAGTATATGTTGATATTGCTGATCCTGTTGGTGGTCCTGCTTTTGGGAGCCGCTCCAACTTGGCCTTATAGCCGGGATTGGGGTTACTATCCCAGCGGCGCGTTAGGAACCGTTCTGGTGATCTTCCTTGTCCTGATGCTGCTGGGGTTTGTCCACATCTAGAAGCCAGCCTGAGTGCGACGGCCGCGAAGCGTCAGTTGGTCGCCTGCCGCTTCGCGTCTCTTTCTGACATTTCCCGAACGCGGTTTTGAAGAGTCCGGAGGCTGAGTCCAAGTATCTCCGCCGCCCGCGTCTTGTTGTTGTTGGTGTGTTTCAAAACCAGATCTATATACGATTGCTCGACTTCGCTCATCGGCGGGCCCACTTGTATGCGAATGGATTCCTCGTCGGGCAGACGGGGCGTCACCGCCGCAGTGCTGCCGTTGGGGAACGTCTTATCGGCAGGTAAGTGCTTGCGGAGAATTGTGCCCTGGACAGCGACGATTACCGCGCGTTCCAGCACGTTCCGAAGCTGACGCACATTTCCCGGCCACGAAGCGTTCTGGAAACTCTCGAGAACTTCCGGATGCAAACCCGAGACATGGCAGCCGTGCTTCTTGTTGAGATTGGACAGGATCGCGTCGCAGATGGCTGGGATGTCTTCCTTCCTTTCACGCAAGGGAGGTAAGGCAATATGAAAAACGTTCAGCCGATAGAAAAGATCCTCGCGCAAACGGTTTTCCTTCAGAGCTCGATCCGGGGGCCAGTTCGTGGCCGCGATCACCCGCACATTGACGGGTAGCTCGCCCTTGCCGCCCAGCCGGCGTACTTTGCCCTCTTCCAACAGACGCAATAGCTTGGTCTGAGTTCCGATCGGCATGTCGGCAATCTCATCGAGCAGGACCGTACCGTCGTGCGCTTGCTCGAAACAGCCGGCGTGCCGTTCGACAGCTCCCGTGAATGCGCCCTTCTCATGACCGAACAGTTCACTCTCGATCAGGGTTTCGGGCATAGCCGCGCAATTGATCGCAATGAAAGCGTTCCCTGCCCGGGGACTCAAACGATGTACCGCGCGCGCAACCAATTCCTTTCCGGTACCGCTTTCGCCGGTAATAAAAACAGATGCCGAAGTCGGAGCAACCTGGCTGATCAGCGAGTATAACTGCCGCATCACCGCCGAACCGCCCACGATTTCCCCCAGGACACCGCGATGGCTCAACTGCCGATTGAGCAGGTCAGTTTCATCAATGAGGCGCTTCTGCGCGACAGCCCGTTCGAGGAGTGCCCGGAGAATGCCGGCCTGAACGGGTTTTTCGAGGAACCAGAACGCCTTCAGATCGTGAACGACGGAGATCCCCTGCTCGATGCCACCCACGCCAGTCAGAACGATTGTCGGGGTACGATCGCCGCGGGACTCCAGGGTCCTCAGCAGATCGAACCCATCCATGCGCGGCATCATTAGGTCCGTCAGGATCACGTCGGCGGGCAGCGCAGCATGCTGGGCAAGCGCATCTTCGCCATCGGAGGCGGTTGAAACCGCGAAGCCCAAGGCAGCCGTCATGTTAGCCAACAAAGTTCGTTGGCATTCCTCGTCGTCCACGATCAGCACCCGAACTTGCGGGGACTTTGGCGTGCTCACTATTTTTTAGCCTCGAGCGGAGCAATGCTGCGGGCGGTATCGGCAGCTAAGAAGACGATGCGTTCCACTGGGAATCGTTACCGAAGCAATTCAAATTCCTGATGGGCTTCCCGCCTTCCTGGTACTCCGATTGCTGGTACTTAGATGGAGGTTCCTATGCCGACGTTTCGATCTTTGTTAGCAACAACGGCAGTTATATCAATGGCTGCTATTTCACCCTTTACAGTGACGTCCCTTCGCGCCGCCGATGAGCAAAAGGACGTGGAGCGACTGAATGAAGCTGCCACTGTTTTGCGCGAAGTTATGGATGCCCCTGACAAAGGTATCCCCCAGGATCTGCTGGAAAAAGCTCGCTGTATTGTGATTGTGCCCGGTCTGAAGAAGGGTGCATTCATCGTAGGCGCCAAGTACGGAAAAGGTTTCGTATCTTGCCGCGATAAGACGACCGGTAAGTGGTCCGCCCCCGGCGCGGTTCGCGTCGAAGGCGGCAGCGTTGGATTCCAGATCGGCGGATCGGAAACCGACGTGATTCTCCTTGTTATGAACGAACGTGGCGCAGATCGGTTGCTTTCCAGCCAGTTTACGCTCGGCGGGGAAGGCGAAGTAGCGGCGGGTCCCGTTGGTCGCACGGCGACGGCCCAGACGGACGGGAAGTTGACGGCTGAAATACTGTCGTGGTCTCGGTCACGGGGTGCTTTCGCCGGGGTTTCGCTGCAAGGAGCCACGTTACGCGAGGACGAGGAGGCCAATCAGGCCCTGTATGGTAAAAAGCTCAAGAACCGCGAGATCGTCGAGAAAGGCGTACCGCCTCCACCCGCGGCGCAACCGCTGCTCTCGCTGCTGAATCGCTATTCACCGGCGGAAAAAAAATAGATTTCTGAAAGGAGAACTATGAGACTTATAGGATTTCTGACGGGCGTAGGTGCCGGCATCGGAGTAGGAATGCTGCTCGCACCTAGAACCGGGGAGAAAACGCGCAAGATGATACGAGGGAAGGCGAACGAAGGCGCAGCCTACCTGCGCGACCGAGGCAATGAAGTCCGCGATGCGGCCGCTGAAGCGATTCGCGACAGCACCCGTAAAGTGGCAAAAGGGACCGAGGCTGTCCGGGCGGCAGTGGATGCCGGCAGGCAGGCCTACAGCGATACTATCCGTTCCTAGCGATCCGCAACTTGTTGGGCCGGAATCAGCTCCCTGACCGGCCCTTCGGAAGGCGCCAAGCGAACCGTTATGCGGTGCTTGGCGCCATCATTTGACAACCGGATCGTGGAACTGTCCATCAGACGCCCATCCAATTCCACCCGAGTCTCGAAACCATCCTCCCGCTTCACAGAAATCTCATAAACCGACGACCGATATTTGTAGACCATCTCGAAACCAGGCCAGTCCTGAGGAATTGCGGGGCAGATGTGCAGCAGGTCCCCTCGCAGCTTGAATCCGAGAACTTCTTCGATCCAGACACGGTACATCCATGAGGCCGAGCCTGTGTACCAGGTCCAGCCGGCGCGGCCGATCTTACCCGGCGCCGACGAGACATCGGCGGCGACGACGTAGGGCTCCCCACGATAGCGAGCGGCGCTTTCCGGATCCCTGCTGCGCTCGATCGGATTCATCATCTGCAGCAAACTCACAGCGCGTTCGCCGTCGCCCAGGCGCGCCCACGCCATCGTTAGCCACAGGGATCCGTGCGTGTACTGCCCCCCGTTTTCGCGCACGCCCGGAGGATAACCCATGATGTATCCGGGATGCGGCTGGGAGTGGTCGAAAGGCGGCGTGAACAGCAGCACAAGCTGGTCGTCCTTTCTAGCAAGCTCGAGCGTGGCCGATTTCATTGCCTGCAATGTACGTGCGGGGTCGGCCGATCCAGAGAGCGCCGCCCAGGATTGCGGGAGCGAATCAATCCGCGCCTCTTGATTGGCGCGAGAACCTAGAGGCGTGCCGTCGTCGAAAAACGCTCGCAAATACCATTCGCCATCCCAGCACGATTGCTCGATCGCGCTGGCAAGATTCTGTGCTCGCTCGCGCCACATGGACGCGCGTTCGGGGTCGCGTTGGTCGGCAAGGGCGGCGCACGATTTCAAGACCGTCAGGTAGAACCAACCCAGCCAAACGCTTTCTCCCCGGCCTTCCGCGCCCACGCGATTTAATCCGTCATTCCAGTCGCCGCTACCGATCAACGGAATGTTGTGCGGCCCGAGCTGCCAGGCGTGTTCTATGGCGCGTATGCAATGTTCCCACAGCGGAGCGCCTCTCGCCGCAATCACGGGGATCGACATGCGCTCCTGTTCATGCGCTTCGAGGACCGGGCCTTCGAGGAACGGCGCCTCCAGGTCCAAAATGGAGTCGTCTCCCGTAACCTCCACGTAGCGCGCAGCAGCGTAGGGCAGCCACAGCAGATCGTCCGAACAACGGGTTCGAACGCCGAGGCCGGATTCGGGATGCCACCAATGCTGGACGTCGCCCTGGATGAACTGGTGCGACGCCGCTGCGAGAATGTGCGCGTGGGCCAACTCCGGAGCCGAGTACAAATAGGCCATCGCATCCTGCAACTGGTCCCGGAATCCGAAAGCCCCCCCGGACTGGTACAGCGCGGATCGCGCCCAGAAGCGGCAACACATGCTCTGATACAGCAGCCACCGGTTCAGCAGAAAGTTGGTCGAGAGATAGGGCGTGCGGACCTGAATCGATCCGAGTTTCTCGTCCCACCATTTTCGAGTGGCGTCCAAAGCGCGTTCCACCTTGTCTGCGGCAGAATAGCGCTGCACCAGCTCTCGAACAGCTTCGACGCTGGTATGCTGGCCCAGCAAGAATACGATTTCAACGGTCTGCCCCGGCTCGATCACAGCCGGCACCTGCAGAGCCGCAGCCGGATCCATTCCGGGGCCGGAGCGGTTGTCGAGCGTCATTGTGTCTAGCGCGGCTGGATTTGCGCGGGTACGATTTCTGCCCAGGAACTGGGTGCGATCGCCTGAGTAGGTCGAAGCTCGAGGGCTCGCTGCGGCAAACGCCACGACGCCTGCATAATTCTCCCGCCAGCTCTGGCGAGCGAGCAAGACGCCGGACTCCTGATCAAACGCAGTTTGCACGTGCAGTTGCTGGTCTTCTCTGGTCGCGCCCAAAACCCACTCGGCGAAATACGTTACGCTCAGATGCCTGCGTCGCGAGGATTCGTTGCGCAGACGCAAGCGGCAAACCTTCACCGGATCGCCCGCGCCATTTTCGCCAACCGGGACAAACACGGTCAGTTCCTGCGCGATGGCATGGCTATTGTGCTCGAAAACCGTATAACCCTGGCCGTGCCGCGCGCGATAGGCGTCGCGTTCACGAATGGGCGAAACGGTCGGCGTCCAACGCGCGCCGGATTGATCGTCGCGGATGTAAATGACTTCGGGCGGCGGGTTACTAACCGGATCGTTCGTCCATGGAGTGAGCCGATTCTGCTGGCTGTTGCCGTACCAGGTGAAGCCAAGGCCGCTCTCGCTGACCAGAGTGCCAAACTGGGCATTGGCCATAACGTTAATCCAGGGCGCCGGGGTAACTGTGTCTGGCGCCAGATAGATAGCATACTCGCGTCCGTCACCGGTGAAACCACCCAGTCCGTTGAAGTACGGCAGTTCCAGAAATGGCAGGGGTGAAGATGGCTCCTCTGTTTGCGGGGCCAAGGGCACAAACGGCCGCGTGGGAGGCAGCGCTTCGGTGCCCGCGAGCTGACGCTGCAAGGATCCGCGATTTCCGCTAAGCACAGCATGGGAAGCGGCGAAAATCAGGTTCCGATGCTCCTCGGGAACCATATGCCAGTCCAGCAGGAACACACCACCGGCGCGATTCGCATTTGCCTCGCGAGCATACGCGTCAATCTGGCGCTGGAGCTGGAGATGCAACGGGCGCTCGTAACTCGGCGGTTCCTGATTAAAGATAATGAGGTCGGCGTGGAAGCCCCGCAAACGCCAATAAGTATGCGCCAGGAGCAGTTCACGAATCAGCCCCAGGTTGAAGGAGTCGGAGATCGTCACCGTCACAATGGGAAGATCGCCCGAGATTCCGTAGGTCCACAGCGCGGATTGTCCGAGCCGGTTCAACGTAAGACGCCCGGGGGACGGACGCATTCGCGCGTTCGGATAGAGCAGATATCCTGCTAGTTCCTGGTAGCCTTGGGCCGCGGCATGCACGATTTGCAGGAATCGGAACTGGAGTTGGGCGTGCGTCCAGGCCAATTCAAATGCGCGCGCAGTCGATTCTTTGCGGCGGTACCGCGCGACCAGCGTCATCAGCGCTTCCCGTGAGGCAGCCGCCATCGTCAGGAAAATTAGCTCCCGACGCTCTCGCGGATCCAAAGTCTCGCGGCAGCGAATACTGAATACCGGATCCAGGACTGCTCCCTGGGATCCGGTCAGGTCCTGCCGTAGCGCAGCCGGAGTATGAACCGTATTTCCGCGCCCCAGAAACTCGGCGCGGTCGGTTTCCAATTTGACGGCGCCGCTTGCGCCCACGAGCATGTGCGCAACCCATACCGGAGGCTCGTCCGGTGAGCGCAGCCGCCGGCGGGCCACGAGAACATCCTCCTCCCGCATCGTTTCGACGAATATCTTGCTGAAGGCTGGGTGAGCGGCATCCGCGGCCTCCGGCGCCAGGGCCAATTCCGCATAGCTGGTGATCTCGAGCAGGCGAGACCGGACCGTACGATTGATGATCGTCAGCCGCCGCAGTTCAACGTCGTCCTCCGGGGACACCGTAACGCTCATGACCGTGTCGATGCCTAGCACGCTGCGGTTGAAATCAGCCCTGTCCTCCGAGAACGTCACCGAGCTCTTGCCAAGCGCCCCGTTCACGGGCTGGGGAGTTGCTGCCCAAGCCGTCCCCGTTCGAACGTCGCGAAGGTAAAGATAGCTTCCCCACTCATCCAGCGTCGGATCTGAACGCCAGCGCGTGAGGTCGAACTCATTCCACCGGCTGTAGCCCGCGCCGGAGTTGGAAACCATTAGCGCATATCGTCCGTTGCCGTAGAGGTGAACTTTCGGAACCGGTGTTTCTTTGCTGAACGTAACCTCCCGCGCCTCTTCCGCAGGGGTCACGTGCGGTACGGCGAGTCTGGTCTGGGCTTCGCCCCGAATCGGCTTGGTGATGGGGATCCGTTCAAACAGAAGCGATTCTACCGCCCGGATGCGGGGATCGTTGTGAAAGCGCCGCTGCATCGCGCCGTGATGCAGCACGTTGTCCATCGCCACCAGGCTCATTCCCTGGTGGTGGGCCATATAAGCGTAAATAACCACGCCCGGGGATCCGTCTCGCTTGGATTCGCGAGAGAAATCAATCGATTCGTAGAAGCCCATGGGGCCGTCCAGTCCGAGATTTTCAAGCCGCTGGAGGTTCGGAATCGCACTGTGCGGATCGATCATGAGCGCCAACATGGTGGCGTACGGAGCAACCACCGGCTCCTCATCCAGATCGGGTTGAATGGCGAGATCGGGAACCCCGAACGCACGGTATTGATAGATCTGGTTGGCATCCAGGGCGCTGTAGGCCGCTTCGGAAATGCCCCAGGGAACGTCCTTTTCGCGCCCATACTCGATTTGTCTCGCGACGGCATTTCGGCACGCTTGATCGAGCAGCGAGCTCTGATACGTGCGCATGAACAGGTTGGGCATCAGGTATTCGAACATCGTTCCGCTCCACGAGAGAAGCGTTTGCCAGTGCGGTCCGGCTCCCCGAGGCCTGTGAAGCGTGAACCAGTGCTCCACCGGCACGTCCTTCTTGGCGATAGCCACCAGGCTGGCCAGGCGGCTCTCACTGGCAAGCAGATCGTAGTGGCTCGTGAATTCCAGGGGACCACCGACCACGTATCCGACGGCGAACAGGCGCCGGTCCTTGTCGTATAAGAACCGCATGTTGATGCCGTCGGCGAAACGATGCACGGCAGCAGCCAGCGCTTCGAAATTCTGGAGCGTCTCTGCCGCATGTGCCCGGGCGTCTCTATATTCGCTGTCGACCTGATCGAGCCACGCCGCGGCTTCCGGCCGCAGGCCGGGAACTCCTCGCCGCATCAGGATGGATTCGGTGGGGGGTGATCCGATTTCCGCCAGCGTGGACAAAGACGGGATGCTCTCGAGCGCCTGGCGCCTCAGAGTCACCAGCTCTTCACTCAGCGACTGCAGAAAGGAATTGGGAGGGCGCGACAGCGTCTCCATCCAGAGCAAATACCGGTTGACCGTCGCCGTCCAGGAAGCTGCCTCCCGCGCCAGGGATGACGCCCAATAAGTAGGTTCGTCCGTGGGGGTTGTCTGCCAGCGCCGGACTTCCTGCAACTGAGTGGCGGCATGCGACGCCATCCGCAGCCGCGCAATGAACTCGTGTTGCGCGACGTCACCGCGCAGCAGGCGGCGTATCGCGCGCAAAGGGACCGACAGGGAAGGATCCTCCCCGCTCACCTCCGAAAGGATGGCCGCCGAATCGGCCAGGCCGCGCAGGCTTTCCGTGCCCACCAGCGGCGCCCGAACGGCATCCCTGCAACCTTGCTCCAGGACCCAAAGGCTGGCGAGCAGATTGCCGCTATCGACGGAAGAAACATATCTAGGCGAGAGCGGCTCGCGCGTAGTGGTGTTGTACCAGTTTAGAAGGTGCCCTTCGTAGCGCTCCAGCTGCTGGATGGTCGCAAGCGTAGCAGAGCAACGGTGGCACAGCTCGTCGGCAGTAAGGTAGCCGAAATCGCGCGCAGCCAGCGCGGCACTGAGCCACATACCGATATTGGTCGGCGAGGTGCGGCGGGCCACTTCCACTCGCAGCGCGAGCTGTGAATTGTCGGGCGGCAGCCAGTTCGTATCGGGGCCGACCAGATCGTCGAAATAGCGCCAGGTGCGCCGCGCGTGGCGTCGCAGGTACACGGCCTGGCCCAAAGAGATTTGCTGGGAGGCAGGCGCGCGCGCAGGACGGCTGAGCCAGGTCAATACCAGCGGCGATAATGCCCACAACACCAGGAATCCCGACGACGGAGCGAAGGTTCCCTTGGCCAGCAGCACTCCCGTCAGAAGCAGGGAAGCTCCCGACACCACCAACATTTGATTTCGCGTCGTGTTGCTGTGATGGTGCAGGTTAACCTCGGCCGCTTCGGCGGTTTGCCACTCCAGCATGTGGCGGCGGCTGATGTTGCTTCGATACCAGGCGCGCATGATCGCGTCCGCGGAGATCCACGCCTGGTGCGGCAGGAAAGCGATCATCACGCACGCCCGCAGCAGCTCGTCGGCGGCGCCCCGCCAGCCGTTAACGGAACCGTGGAGCTGGCGCGCCCACCGGTCGATTAAAGGCGCTAATGCCGGTATCGCCACGGCCACCGCCACCACCACGCTCGAAACGGCCGGCGCCGCGGAAATCAACCATCCGAACAGCAGCAGCAGCATCGAAGCGATGGGTACCAGGCTCCGCCGCAGATTATCGAGAATCCGCCAGCGGTGGATGATCGACAGAGGATTGCGCACCGCCCCGCCGGGAGCGGGTACCCACGAAAACATCCACGGCGCAATCTGCCAATCGCCCCGAATCCAACGATGCTGGCGCCTGACGAAGCTCGAATAATCGAGAGGAAGAGTTTCCAGAAGCTCGATATCCGTGGCCATCGCGACACCGGCATACGCGCCTTCGATCAGATCGTGGCTCAGCAGCGTTTCCGCCGGAAAACGATCCGAAAATATTGTCCGGAAGGCCTGCACATCGTAGATGGCTTTACCGTGAAAGATGCCTTCGCCGAAGAGATCCTGCTGGACATCCGATACGGCGCGACAATACGGGTCGGTGCCGGCTGTATCGGACATGATGTGAGTAAAGCGCGTGGCCGTCGCGGCAGGTAGAGAAACGCTGACGCGCGGCTGGATAATCGAGTACCCTTTGCGCCGCGCTCGCGTGTGCGGGTCCAGAGACACTTCATTCAGCGGATGAGAGATCGTTTCCACCATCCGCCTGGCCGTTCCGGGCGGCAGTTGCGTATCGGCATCCAGAGTGATGACGTAGCGGATCTGCTCGGGAAGGCGCCCCAGCTGAAGGATCTCCCCACTGTGGTGCCCAGCCAGAAAATCGTTGAGTTCTTCGATTTTTCCGCGCTTCCGTTCTCTGCCGATCCAGGATTGCTGGGTGTCGGACCACGTGCGCGGCCGGTGAAACAGAAGGAAGCGTTCGCCCGGATACCGGGCGTTCAGACCGGCGATGCCATCGCGCGCGATATTGAACAGCTGTGTATCGCCCGTCGCGGCTACTTCCGGCGCGTCCGTAAAATCGGAGAACAAGGCATAGAAGAGATTCACCTCCGGGTTCGCAAGAAACCTGACCTCCAGTTTCCGGATTTCCCCCTTCACCACGGCCTCGCTCGAAAGCATCATCGGGACCACGACTAACGTCGCGCGGTCGTAGGGGATTCCGTCTTTGTAGTTCATCTTCGGGAGGATGGACGGAGGAAACAATGAGATGACCAGTGCGTTGACGATCTGGATCGATAGCTCGCTGAGCGGGAATACGGCCAGCGCCGAAAGGACCGCCAGAACCCAGGGTTGGGTGATGCCGGCTTCGTGCGCGACGGCCGCTGTAATCGCGGTGAAACAAGCCGTCAGCAAGGAGATTCCGCCCAGGTATACGCCGGTGGCATGCCTGCGAATCGAGCGGTGGAGCCGTGTTTGCAAGCGCGGGCGCGCACCCGCAGTTTGCTCCAACTGCAGAACGCCATCCGCCAGCAGATAGTGAGTCACATGGCGATGGGACGGATCTTGGGCCGCCGCGGCAAGGCCGATGGCAAGACCTGCGACTTCGAGTTCTTCCTTTCCGCTGGACCGCGCGATCTGTTCCACCGTCCGGCGGCAGCGATCCCGAGTGGCGAAGTCGCTGTGGGCGTAAACCTCGGCCGGATCCCGGCGCAACTCAGCCTCTACCAGGCTGACCGCCTCGAAGATTTTCGTGAAGTCGAGTTGAGATAGGAGACGAAGACTGCCAAACGCTTGCGCCGTCGCCACGCTCTCCGCGGCTTCCCGCGTGTGCTCGGCTCGCACGATCTCAGTGAGTGGTTGTTTGAGCCGTTCTTCAATCCAATGCTGGACGCTGGCAAAGGCGTTCTCTTCGCCCTGAAGCTGCTCTGCTAGCACCGTGAGGAAGTGCGGCACGACCACATATTCTTGGGATTCCATCCTGGCCAACATCCCGTTGAACTCGTCGGTTCCACGCCGAGCCGCCGCAGTGAGCCGGTCAGCCCAAAGCTGAGCCGCTTCCCGGCACCGCTGGGCGCAAGCCACGCTCGTGGCCAGGACTGCCAGGTGCTCGATGACTGCCATGCGCAGGAATAGTGGAAACGACCAAAGCTCGGCGATACGCAGCGGCTCTTTGACCTGAAAATCATTCAGGCAGGTGACGATCGATGATTCGGACAGGGCGCCCTGGGTACGCTGAGTGAGATCCTGCGCGAGGCGATATGCTCGCGGCTTGGCGAGGTTCGTCCCCGCGCCCGAAATCATTCTGCGATATTCCCGGGGAAGGTCCGTGCGGATCTCGCGGAGATGCGACCGGATCAAATACGCGTTGTCCAGGAACCAGGCGGCCGCGGGAGCCGGCGTGTGCCCCAGTCCCAATGCCTCGCTGAGATCGGTGTGCGCAGCCTCGATCAGCGCCTGGCTGTCGCGCAAACTAAGCCAGCCTTTGTTATTAGGCGACTCGAGCGCAACGTCGTCCGGACACGGCTGAGCGACGTGGTCTGGTAAGACAAAAACTGCCGTGTGCCCCACCTGCCGCAAAGCCTGCACCAAGGGGAGCGTTTCTCCGGCGGGAACTTCCGCCAGCAGCAGGTTTTCGCCTTCTAGAACAAGTCCCGCATGCGGCTGAGCATCCGAATCCGGCTGCCCACCGCGCACCAGGCGCACGTGGCGCACTCCCGCGCTCTGCGCTGCTCGGCGAACTTCTGCAGTCTGTTCTTCTTCCGCCGGGAAGAAGGCTAAAACGGTGCGGCGCGATGTTTTCGTTCGGGACGGGAGATGCGGACCCCGAATCACTCAGCGCGGCCTCGCATTGCCTGGGCCGCTAGACTAAGCAGAAAAAGAGTACCGAACAGGAAACTGGCGCCCTTCGCGGACACCACGGTGGAAGCGTCCGTTAAGCTCATGCCCGCCGCCGCCACAGTCATTAGTGCAAAAAGGATCATCCATCCACGCATTTTTGTTTCCTCCACGGTCACACTTCGCCAAACCAGTTACATGCACGTGAGTTACCAGACCGGCCCAAATTCGACGATGAGACTCAAGTCATTGTGAGGGCAGCACTTACGGTCAATTAACGATCCCATCGCGCCTGGGCCTCGCTTTGCGAGCGTAACGACATTACGACAGCCCATATCTCTATTTGCAGGAGGGGATCCGGTGCGTTGTGCGTTAATTATCGCCATTGCCGCCCTGCAGGCCTGGCTAGCTGGCTGCGAGCGCAGGACAACGACAACCTCCGAAACAGTGACCTCCGACGGTCAGAAGTCACAAGCGCCCCCAGGAGTGGACGCCGCCCGGCACGATCGGGCGCTGATTCGGTTCATTAATGCCGATCCCGCGGGCAAACCCAGAGAGCTGTGGTCACTCGATACTCGCGTATTCTCGAACGTTCCCTACAAAGGAATTACGGCGTACGTAGACGTGCCCACTAAAGTGCTTCAGTTTCGCGTCCGCGAGACGGATGGACCGGATAACCTCATTACCGCTCGGGAGGAGTTGTTCGCCGGACGGCACTATACTCTTATCGCGATTCCAAGAACTGACGGCACTTCGATCCTGCAGAAAATCAGCGACGACCTTAACCAGCCCAAGCCGGGGCAAGCGAAAATCAGGGTGATTAACGCCACACCGGGTGTCGACAACCTCGACCTTTACCGGGCAGGCTCCAACAAGAAGATCGAGAAAGGAGTCGATGCCGATGCCTCCACCGGATTCAAAGCGGTGGATCCTGGCGTATTCGAGATCCGCCCCGCCAGGCAACCCGTCGCGCCCCGCCTGACGAACCTGGCTGTCGAAGCAAATGGATTCTACACGTTTCTTGTCGTTGGCAGGGCGGGCGATCTGGACGTTGTCCGCATCGAAGACAAGCTCAATGCGGAACGCGCGTCTAACTAACGATAGAGAGGTGCCGAAGCAAGGCAGCGTTCTGCCGACTGCCGCTATCTCTCCGACGGGAGGACAATGCGGCAAATTCTAGCTGGAGTATTCGTCTTGTGCCTGGCCCCACTGGCCGAAGGCTATTCCGTTCTGACTCATGAAGCCATTATTGACTCAGCATGGAAAGACAACATCAAGCCTCTTCTATTGCGGCGCTTTCCTGACGCGAGTGAGGACGACATTCGCAAAGCCCAAGCCTACGCGTACGGCGGCGCAATCATCCAGGACATGGGCTATTATCCGTTTGGAAGCAAACTCTTTACTGATCTAGCGCACTACGTTCGCAGCGGAGATTTCGTCCTGGGTCTGTTGGATGAGGCCCAAGACCTGAATGAATATGCGTTTGCGCTGGGTTCACTGGCACACTTCGCTTCTGACAATAACGGCCATCCGGAGGCGACCAATCGGGTGGTCCCGATGATGTTCCCTAAGCTCAAAAAGAAGTTCGGCCCGGTTGTCACATACGCCGATAATCCGGCAGCCCACCTGAAAGTAGAGTTCGCATTTGATGTCATTCAGGTAGCCCAAGGTCACTATGCGCCTCAGGCGTATCACGATTTCATCGGCTTTAACGTTGCGAAGCCGGTCTTGGAGAGAGCGTTCGCGAAGATCTATTCGCTCGAGATGTCGGATCTGTTTCGCAGCGAAGATCTCGCCATCGGGACCTATCGCTACACCGTCTCCTCGATCCTGCCCACAATGACGAAAGCGGCGTGGAGCATGAAGCAGAACGAGATAAGAAAAGCTCAGCCCACCGTGACCGAGAGGACGTTTATCTATAACATCTCGCGCGCGGACTATCGTAAGGAGTGGAACGATACCTATGAACGGCCAGGAATCGCCGCCCGCTTCATAGCATTCCTTTTTCGCATCATTCCGAAGATCGGTCCGTTCAAAGCCCTGGGTTTCCAGCCGCCGCCGCCCCAAGCCGAGACTATTTTCATGCGAAGCTTCAACGAAACTCTGGATCAGTATCGCAAGCTTCTCGCCGCCCATCGCGCGGGTACGCTCAAGCTTCCGAATGAGAACTTCGATCTGGGTGAGCCGACCCGGCCGGGACGCTATCGCTTGGCCGACGAAGCATACGCGAAGCTGGTGGACAAGGTAAAGGACAAGCCAATCTCGCCTGAGCTGCGTGCCAATATTCTGGCGTACTATTCCGATCTTGATGCCCCCTACGCGACGAAACGCGATCGGAAGGCGTGGGCAAAGCTGCTCAGCGAGCTGGAAACGCTAAAGACACAAGCGTCCGTCGGCGAGCGGAATTCCAGCACACCGGCCAGCAGCGATCAATAGAAGATGCCGATCGTCACAGTTCGGGAAGATTCTGCCGGGTAAACGAGTAAAAACTGCCCCTCTACAAAATATCCTCCTTGTCCTCTTACAGTTGGGGCCTTGGCAGCCCAAGTGCATCACCGACCGAGAGGGGTAATCCAATGCGTAAATGGACTTTCATGTTCGGGGTAATAATTGTGGCATCTGGATCAGTGAACGCTCAAACAGTGTCGCGCAAGGCCAACATTGTAAGCGGCGGCAATCCAAACAGCGGCAGGTGTACCGTCGAAGTCGCAGTGGATGGCTCAGCCGAAGTAGAAATTCGAGGAGACAACGCAACCCTGCGCAACACCGGAGGCCAAGCGCCTCAGTGGCGACGATTCGAATGCACCGGCGCGATGCCGGCGAATCCTTCTAACTTCCGGTTCGCTGGTGTGGATGGCCGCGGCTCGCAAAACCTGGTACGCGGCCCGGGTAACAACGGCGGAGCTCTAGTGCGAATCGCGGACAGCGATGCCGGAGTCGGAAACTATACGTTCGACGTGTCCTGGGGGAACGGCGGCGGCCAGGATGGCGGTCCGCAGTACGACAACCGGAATCGTCAGAGCGGGCAGTTCCAAGGTCCTGACGATAGGAATCGCCAGGGTGGACAGTTCCAGGGTCCCGACGACCGGAACCGCCAGGGTGGACAGTTCCAAGGTCCTGACGACCGGTCGAATCGCGGAGATTATCGCGGTGAGCAGCGGTTCACACAGGACCAGACCGTGCGAGTTTGCCAGGATGCAATCAGAGACCGAGCGGCTTCGCGTTTCGGCATTCAGAACATCGATTTCCGCAGCATCTCGGCTGACAACAATCCCGGCCGTCAGGATTGGGTTTCCGGCGAGCTCGCTATCCGGCGCCGCTTTGGCCGCCAGGATGTTTATCGCTTCTCTTGCTCGGTGGACTTTCGAACGGGTCAAGTCCGGACCGCGCAGATCGATCAGTTCGAGCGGAATTCCTATCCTCAAGGTCAAG
>JAOAPR010000060.1 GCA_025463005.1 Bryobacterales bacterium
AAGTCATCAAGGATCATCCGATCCTGTTGAATCGCGCTCCCACGCTGCACCGCCTGGGCATTCAGGCTTTCGAGCCGGTGCTGGTAGAAGGCAAGGCCATCAAGATTCACCCGCTGGTTTGCACCGCGTTCAACGCCGACTTCGACGGTGACCAGATGGCGGTCCACATTCCGCTGTCTCCGGAAGCCCAGATTGAAGCGTCCACGCTGATGCTGTCGTCCAACAATATTCTTTCGCCGGCGCATGGCGCTCCTATCGCCGTTCCTACTCAGGACATGGTGCTGGGCCTGTACTATCTGACCAAGGCGCGGCCCGGTTCAAAGGGCGAAGGCCGCACGTTTGCCTCACCCGACGACGTCCTGATCGCGCTCGAAATGGGCGAAGTCGAGACGCTCACGCCCATCAAGCTGCGCTATACCGGTAAGGTGATCGACCTGGTGAAGGCGTTCGACAACCAGAACCTCATCCACACTGAGCCGATCGAGTTCAGCAAGCAGTACATGGATACGACCGTCGGCCGCGTGATCCTTAACGACGTGCTGCCCAATGACATGCCGTTCATCAACGGCCTGCTCAAGAAGAAGGGTCTGACGCAGATGGTGCAGTACTGCTATCTGAAGTTCGGACTCACCACTACCGTGACCATGCTCGACCAGGTGAAGTCGCTGGGATTCCTGTACGCCACCCGTGCCGGAATTTCCATCGGCATCGACGACATGATCGTGCCTGGCGAGAAGGCCGGCCTGGTGGCCAAAGCCCAGAAGGCCGTGATCGAGGTGCAGGAGCAGTATCAGGAAGGCTCCATCACCCGCGGCGAGCAGTACAACAAGGTCATCGAAATCTGGTCCAAGGTCACTGAGCGCGTTTCGGAAGAGATGTTCAAGACCATGGAAGAGGACGACCGCACCGGCCGCTACCTCAATCCGATTTACATCATGGCCGACTCCGGCGCGCGCGGTTCGAAACAGCAGATCCGCCAGCTTTCCGGAATGCGCGGTCTGATGGCCCGGCCTTCCGGTGAAATCATCGAAACGCCGATCACGGCGAACTTCCGCGAAGGTCTGAATGTGCTGGAGTACTTCATTTCCACGCACGGCGCACGTAAGGGCTTGGCCGATACGGCGCTTAAGACAGCAGATTCCGGCTACCTGACCCGCCGTCTGTGCGACGTGGCGCAGGACGTGATCGTCACCGAGACGGATTGCGGCACCAGCGACGGCATCTACGTCGAGCCTATCGTCGAATCCGGCGAGATCATCGAGCCTCTGCGCGACCGCATCGTCGGCCGTGTGGCTCTCGAAGACCAGATGGACTACGAAGGCAACCTTATCATCCAGGTCAATCACGAAATCACCGAGGATCTGGCCAACCAGATCCAGGCCGCCGGTATCGAGCGGGTGAAGATCCGTTCGGTGCTGACGTGCGAATCGAAGCGCGGCGTCTGCCAGCTATGCTACGGCCGCAACCTGGCCACCGGCCGGCTGGTCGAGCGCGGCGAGGCGGTGGGAATCATCTCCGCCCAGTCCATCGGCGAACCCGGAACGCAGCTCACCATGCGTACGTTCCATATCGGTGGTGCGGCTACCGGATCGGCGGAACAATCGAAGCAGGATGCCAAATCCAACGGCTTCGTGAAGTTCCATAACATCCAGACGGTCAAGAACGCCAAAGGCGAACTGATCGCGATGAACCGCAATAGCATCATCGCCATCCTGGACGATAAGGGCCGTGAAAAAGAACGGTACCAGGTGGTCTATGGCGCCAAGGTGCTGTTCGCGGACGGCGCCCCGGTCAAAGCCAACGATGTCCTGCTCGAGTGGGATCCCTACACGTTCTCGATTCTCACCGAAGTCAGCGGCACGGTCCATTTCAAGGATCTGATCGACGGCATCACCATGACGGAGCAGGTGGACGAAATCACCGGCCGTTCGCAGTGGGTGGTGACGGATTCGCCTGACGAGAAGCGCATCCCGGCAATTATCGTCCGGCCTGGCTCCTCCAAGCACGACGAGAAGCGCTACCTGATGCCCATGCATGCTCACTTGACGGTGGTCGACGGCGACGAAGTCCACGCCGGCGATGTGGTGGCCAAGATCCCGCGCGCCACTACCAAAACCAAGGACATCACGGGCGGTCTGCCGCGCGTGGTGGAGCTGTTCGAGGCCCGCAAGCCGCGTGAGACCGCGGTTATCACGGAAATCGACGGTACGGTCAAGTACGGCGAGATCTCCAAAGGCACTCGCAAGATCAATATCATCGGCGACGATGGCGAGCAGAAAGAATACGCCATCCCGCGCGGTGTTCACATCAACGTGCAGGAAGGCGAGCACGTCAAACACGGCGATCCGCTGATGGATGGGCCGCGCAATCCACACGACATCATGGCCGTGCTCGGCGAAAAGGAACTGCAGAAGTACCTGGTGAACGAAATCCAGGAAGTCTACCGTCTGCAGGGCGTCAATATCAACGACAAGCACCTGGAAGTGATCGCGCGTCAGATGATGCGCTGGGTGAAGGTCGAAGATATCGGCGATACAGAATTCCTCCCGGAAGAAGTGGTCGACAAGTTCAAGTTCCGGGAAGAGAATAATCGCGTGGTGGAAGCCGGCGGAAAACCGGCTTCGGGCAAGACCGTGCTGTTAGGCATCACCAAGGCATCGCTCTCTACCGATTCGTTCATCTCCGCGGCCAGCTTCCAGGAAACCACTCGCGTGCTGACCGAGGCCGCCATCAACGGCAAGGTGGATCACCTGCGGGGGCTGAAGGAGAACGTCATCATGGGCCGCCTGATTCCGGCGGGCACCGGGATGGCATACTACCGGACGGTGAAAATCGCCGGGGAGGACGTGGAAGAGGAGCTGGTTGCCGAGCAGGAAGCGGCGGCTCTCGACGCTATTCCCGGGTACGACGAAGAGACTCGCGCGCTTTATGCAGGCGGGTTGTCGGAAGCCGAGACACCTGCCGGTCCAGAGGAATCGCTGGCCGAGTAGTAGTAGCGCCGGTCTCCAGACCGGCAACGGTATCACGCTGCGGAAAACAGGCACTGCTGCTCGGTGTGCTGGGGCCCGAAATGCTCCAGCTCCACCGGGTAGCGGCGCCGCAGTTCTTTCGGGGCGTTCCCGCGCACTCCCCGAATCAGAGCACGCGTCTGTAGCGCGTTCACAAAACTCTTTCCCGCTGCATCATTGTTGAAGACCACGAACGTGCGCTCGGCGAAACGGCTGGTCTGCTCAATGCGGTGGACCCATTCTGCCAGTTCAGCCTGCGAGTACAAATAGTCATGTTGCTGCCGTCGCACGGCCGATCGCTCGAACGCCCCCAGTGAGTTGTGCGGATTCCGCCCATGCAGCCTCACGTAGCCCACGTCTGAGGTGAGCATCGCCGTGGGCGGCATGGCCCGGGTGTACTGCGGCTGGTCGATATTGCAGAACCCCACCCGGTAGTCAAGGAAGGTGCCGATGGCCTCCTCCGCCATCCAGCTGCTGTGGCGCATCTCTGCGACCAGCGGAAACTCGTGGAAGGCCCTGCGGAGTTCGATGAAGAACTCCCGATTCTCTGCTGTGAATCGGAATGACCAGGGAAATTGCATCAGCAGGGCACCGAGCTTCTTAGCCCGCAGAAGCGGCCACAATCCTTCCTTGAACTGCGCGATGTTGGCTGAGTCCAGTACGCGTTTATGAGTAAAATCCTGATGGAGCTTAGCCGTGAACGTGAAGTCCGGATACTCTTCCACCTTCTTCATCCATAGCTTTACTACTTCCGGCTTCAGGGGCTGATAAAAAGAGCTATTGATCTCCACGCAGTCGAGCTGTTTTGCGATCAGTTCCAGCGGGTGGAATCCCGACGCGTGCGTCTTGGGGTATACCAATCCCTGCCAATGAGGATAGGACCAGCCTGCCGTTCCGAGTCTGATGGAGGGGGACATGAAGACCTCGCGTGTTCGTCTTATATTCGCCTACAACGATGATAGCGAAGAAAGGGAGAAAACGCAAGAGGAACTTTATGGGATGATACCCGTCAACCACCCAATAAAAGATAGGTTGTGACTGCAACGCCGGTTACCGCAAGCGCGATCGCAGCCGCGATTCCTGACGGTGACTTATCATTCGGGCTCCATGTACCCTTGCGCAGCCGATGCACAAAACCAGCATATTGATAAGCCGCCGACAGATGGACTATAACGCCCATTAGCACCAGCCCTATTCCGAACCAAAGAGAATCGTGCGTCGATCGAACTAATGGACCTCCGTGGGAATTCCGCAGTTCGCTTAGAAAAAGTCCAAACCGTGCGACCACAAAACCGAACCCCATCATGGCGAGCCCGGTTCGAATCCAGGCCAAAAGCGTTCTTTCGGCCGCCAGGTAGACGCGTGGATCGTTCTCCGGTACGTCAGGCACTTTCGGCGTTACTGTACGATCACTTCGATCGGTAGCGTGTGGTGAACTACGTAGCTAAAGTATCTTTCGTCGAATTTGTCAGGCTGTGATGCTCCTGCCGCATTCTTTGCCCGGCTCATCAATGTATAACGTCCGGGCTGATCCGGCGTTTTCCAGTCATAGCTCCATCGCCGCCACGCATGCGGCCGGATCGGGTCGAGGAAGTCCGTCGCCGCCCATGTCAGCCCGCCATCGGTCGTAAGCTCCACCGACACGATATCTGCCGTCCCGCCCCACGCGGCTCCATAAACTCTATACAGTTGCCCTTTTGGAACCACTTCAAGCGTGGCAGGGCGCGCAATTTCAGACTTTAGCTTGATTTCCGAGAGTGGGCGCCTCACCGGGATTCCATCAACCTCGTCCCAATATGCGTAGTCTGACGTCTGCCAGTAGCCCTGAAATTGCTCCTCGAGCACGAGGACCTGAGTCAGCCATTTTACCGACGCCATCCCGTAGTGGCCCGGCACAATCGCCCGCACGGGAAAGCCGTGATCGTGCGGAAGATCCACGCCATTCATCCCGTAAGCGATCAACACGTCCTCGAGCGCCTTATCCAAAGGCACGCTTCGGCTATAGCTAATGGGGTCCGGAGGTTTCGGCGGCTCGGCCGGCTGTCCCCGATCGGCCCCTTCCAGTACAACGTCACAGGCTTTATCCGTGAGCCCCGCCCGATCCAGAAGCATAGCCAGTGGAACACCGGTCCATTCCGCCGTTCCCACCGCCCCTAGCTCCCATTGAGCGCCGGGCTTTTGAGGAACCAGAAACACTCGACTGTTTCCAGCGCATTCGAGTGTCGCCACAACCGTCTTCGCGGGTAAGCTCTTCAACTCGTCATAGGTAAGCACAAGCGGATTCTTCACTGCTCCTCCCACACTCAATCGGTACGAATCGGATTGAAGTCCTGGAGCGTGGAAATGACTTCGTATATAGAACGACTCTACCGGAGTGAGGTAGCTATCGAGCCGCTCAAACGGGAATTCCAGATTCCTGGGCTCTTGCTGGCGAATAACCAGGCCGCTAAGGGTTGTCATGATTCGGACGGCTGCAGGTATCCAGCCAAATCTTCCCTCTTGATTTAGTTGCGCTTGTGAATCCGGTGAAGGGGAGCTCTCAGGAACTGGTGACGAGGAGACGTCCTATCGACGCCTATTCGACACGGTTACTGAACGGAGGTCGTGTTCCAGTCCCGTGCCCACGCGGGCGCCTTCTCTGTCCCCGCCCGGTGGTGCTTGCGCGACCGCTTCTGCTGGTACATGAGCCGGTCGGCTTCGGCCAGGAGCCGCTCCGCATCGCCTCCGTCCCCGGGAAGATGCGCCACGCCAATGCTGGCCGACAAAGGCTTGTCGAAGGACTGGATCCCGATACCTGCGACCACACGCCGGAATTCCTCCACGCGGTTTTCCGCGTCGGCCGGCTTGGCTCCCGAAAGCAACACCACGAACTCGTCGCCGCCCATGCGCGCTACGTAGTCGTACTCGCGGCAGTTGGCCTTGAGTCCGATGGCGACCTCCCGCAGTACCCGATTGCCTTCCAGGTGCCCGTAGCGGTCGTTAATTTGCTTGAGCTCATCCAGGTCGAGTACCACCACGGTGAGCGGCTGGTTGTTGCGGCGCGCCCGCGATACCTCCGCGTCCAGTTGCAGGAACAAGGAGCGCGCGTTGGGCAGCGATGTCAGGTAATCCGTGGTTGCGGACGATTCCGCCTGCTGGAACTTCAGCGCGTTTTCGATGGACATGCCGATCTTAAGATGGATGGCCATCAGAATCCGGAGATGGTCCTTGGTGAAGGCGTCGCGCTCCATGTGATACAGCGTGAGCACACCCATGATGCCGCCGCTGCCTTCAAGCGGTACCGCCACCGCCGACTGAAGTAATGACGTCCGGTTGCGGTCATTAAGATACGAAGGCTCCACCGAAGGATTCCCGTTCACGATCGGCTTGCCGTTTTCCGCCACCCATCCGGAGAGTCCTTGACCCATGGGAATCCGGAGTGAGGAAAAAAGGCGGCAGTCTTCACCGTTCACATACTCCGGAATCAGCTCGTCGCCGCGCTTCAGCCACACCGCCAGTGAGTGATGCGGGATGATGTGCCGCAGGCGGACGTCCAGAACTGAAAGCGTCTCGCCCAAGCTCAGCGAATTTCCCAGGTCCTGCGAGATCTCGAACAAAGCCTGAACTTCCTGCCGCGCCGCGGCAATCAGATTCAGGAAGTCCACCCTTGGCTCACTCGAATTGGCTGCCGCTTTGACTACCGCGGGGGAGCCATTGGAGGCTTCGAACCCGGCTGCGGGCGCCGCGCCCCGCTCCACTTTCACTTCCGTCGAAAGCGTCGCCGATTTGGGCGCCGGGACATTCGCTTTGCGCTCCCACTCTACGTAGCCTGCCGCCAAAGCGTCGACTACCCGCGGATCGAATGCTTTCCCGGTTTCCGACCGCACTACTTTCATAGCCTCTTCCAGAGGCAGCGCACGCCGATACTGCCGGTCGGAGGCGAGCGCGTCCAGGCAATCGACCACCGCCAGAATGCGTGCGCCGATGGGAATCGCCTCGCCTTTTAGGCCGCTGGGGTAGCCCGAGCCGTCCCACTTTTCGTGGTGAGCCCGCACAATGGGCGCCACCGGATAAGGAAAGCGGACGCGTTCCAGGATCTCCGCTCCCACAATCGGGTGAATCTTCATCTTCTCGAACTCTTCCGGCGTCAGACGGCCAGGCTTCGAGATGATGTGCTCCGGCACGGCCAGTTTTCCGATGTCGTGGAGCAGTGCGGCGGCTTCGAGCGCGTGCTTCTCCGTGTCGGTGAGTTCCAGCGCATGGGCCAGTTCCCGGGCGTAAACCTGGACCCGCTGCAGATGGTCGTGCGTGGTGTGGTCCTTGGCCTCGATCGCCAGCGCCAGCGCCTCAATGGTTCGGAGGTGCAGGGAAGCCAGCTCTTCGGCGTGGCGCTTTTCGCCCTCCAGCCGAATCAAGTACAGCCGGTACGAACGATAGATCAGGTAGACAACGGGACCCGTGAGCAGCACGGTTTGCCAGCCTACGAAGTGGGCGGCGCTGCTGACCGCCTGGGCGATCCCAGCTCCCGCCAGATAGTGCGGCAGCGACCAGAAGGACGTGGAGAGCCACATTGCGGCGAAGCGTTCGCGTTCGGTGAGCGCGTTCCAGGCTGCAGTCGGAGCGGTGTTAATCAGGAATAGCGCCAGTGTGGCCGCCGCCAGCCGGATGGATGTGTCGATAACGGAGCCTTCCAGCCACCCAAATTCAAATCGTGCGAATTCGAACCAGGGGGAATGGAAAACCCCCTCGGCGGCCCAGGCTGCCACGGCCATGAGCGCTATCTGGAGCAACGCAAACGTGACGCGAGGCCGCTGCGGCTTCCGCCAGTAGCACTCTACGAGGGCGACTCCGCAAGCCAGCAGGATCGTTTCCGGTGCAGTGAGCTCCAGCAGGCCCAGCAGAACGAATAAGTAGGAGAGTGGAAGCGGCCCGGACACCCCCGGCACTCGCACCCGTGCTCCCGCCGAGAACAGGGAAACGGCAAGGTAGGCGCCGAACTTGATCAGGTCCGGCGAGCGCCACGATATGGCTGTCTGGACCAGCACCGCCGTCCCTATGGCCCACACGAAGGCCAGCAGGACGCGAGCTCCCCTTGGCAGGGCCTTAGCTTCAGATGGCGACTCTATGAACACTTCCGGCACGATCTGTTTGAACTGCACGATGGCGGCCACTGGACCGGCCTTTCAGTTCCCGCAAGTTGGGTCCGGATGGGCGTCGATTTGGGGACAGGATGGCACTTCCGCGCCCATAGTTTTGCGACAAACTGGCCCAGGGTCCGGGGCCAATTCCGAGGGGCCGTAAGGTATTCCACGGAGGGCCAAGCGCGGCGCGATTCTGCAAGATGGAAGGAGAGCACAAAATTCATAAAGCCAATCATGCCGGAAGCTGCTCCATATCCCACATCAGAATCTCCAACCCAGGTGTTCCTCGGGATGACCGCGATCATCGCCAGCGAGCCCATGCAGCGGCTGATGGAGCTGGTCCGGCGCGTGGCCCGTTCCAGCGCCACGACGTTGATCACCGGTGAAAGCGGGGTGGGGAAGGAGCTGGTGGCGCGCGCGGTCCACTATCATTCGAGCCGCGCCAGCAAGCCCTGGGTCGATTTCAATTGTGCTGCGCTGCCCGAACAGCTCCTGGAAAGCGAATTGTTCGGACACGAGCGTGGCGCTTTCAGCGGAGCCGATGCGACCAAGCCGGGATTGTTTGAGCTGGCTCATCAGGGGACCATTTTTCTCGACGAAGTGGGAGAGCTGGACGGCCGCCTTCAGGTGAAGCTGCTACGCGTGCTCGATGGTGCGCCGTATTACCGGCTGGGCGGTGTCCGCAAAGTCTCTACCGACGTGCGCGTGGTCGCCGCTACGAACCGGGACTTGGAGCGAGCGGTCGCCCAAGGGAGATTTCGCAGCGATCTGTTTCACCGGCTCAGCCAGTTCACGCTGCACGTTCCTCCGCTGCGCTCGCGCCCGGCTGATATCGAGCCACTGGCGCGACACTTCCTGGCCGAGCATTTTCCGGGGCTGGAGCTAGGCAGGTCGGCCCTGGCCGCGCTCATGACTTACTCCTGGCCGGGGAACATCCGGGAGTTAAGGAACGCCGTCATTCAGGCGGGCGTCATGAGCCAGGGCGGTGAGATCACGCAGCGCGATTTCCGGCTGCGGCCGTTGCTTTCGCCGGTTAGCGATACTGGTTATTCGGGCGAGGGTTCGGACAGCCTGGAAGAAGACTCGGGAAGCCTTGAAGTGATGGAGCGACGGATGATCGAGGAAGCGCTGGCCGCCACCGGCGGGCATCAGCAAAAGGCTGCCACGCGTCTGGGCATCTCGCGGCGGACGCTTAGCCGCAAGCTCAAACTGTACGAATCCGAGCAGCAGAGGGTGGCGCTATGAATCTGGCCATTCACGAAAAGCGTCGCGAATCCCGCCAGCCGGCGGAAGGACCGGTTCTGGTGCGCTTCGCCGATCCCCAGCCGCTCGAAATCCTGGGGCAGTTGATGGACGTGAGTCCCAGTGGCTTTCGCATGGCCCACGCCAATCAATCGCTGCACTCCGGCCAGATGGTCGAATTCTCGCATTCCTCCGCAGTTGGCGCGGCCCGCGTGATGTGGAATCGCATTATGGACCAGCGCGTGGAGACCGGCTTCCTCATCGTAACGACGAAGTAGTGCACGCAGTCGTGCCTGCGGCGTCAGTTCGATCCACCGCTAATCTCGTTGATAGTGCAGCGAAGCTCTGCGCGACACTGGAGCAATGATCTCGCGGAGCGTGGTTCTGCTGTTGGCCCAATGCGCGTTCCTGTTGTGCCCCCTGCGGGCCCAGATGACCATTCGCCTGGTCGGCACAGGAGGCCCTGAACTCACACCGGAACGCGCCGGTATCGCCACTCTGATCCAAACCCCTGCCGTGTCGCTGCTGTTCGACGCCGGCAGAGGGGTACTGGATGGGCTCTATAAATCCCGTGTGCGCCCGCAGGATGTAACTCGCGTCTTTCTTACTCATCTCCACAACGATCACATCGAGGGTCTACCCACGCTCTGGATTACTCCATGGTTTCTGCTCGGCCGCCAGACCAAACTCGAAATCTGGGGACCGCCCGGAACCTCCGCGATGATCGAAGGAATGCGCCGCATGTACGCTCACGATCTGAAGAACCGTCCTAATCCGGTGCTGAAACGCGAATATCTCGATATTACGGTTCACGAGATAGCGCTTCGCAGCAGCCCGGCGATAGCTTATGACGTGTCCGGCGTGAAAGTCACTGCATTCCCAGTCGAGCACGCCGACGGCGATCCCGCTTTGGGTTACCGCGTGGACGGATCCGGACGGTCCGTGGTGCTGACCGGCGACACCACGTATCGTGACAATATCGCGGCTCTTGCGAAAGGCGTTGACGTGATCATCAGCAACGTGGTCGCAGGCACGTCAGAGATAGAGAAATCGGGAGCAATCGATGCAATCATGGCCAAGCTCATGCGCCCTGAGCAGGCAGCGGCTCTGTTCCACGCCGCTGAACCGCGCATGGCGGTGTTCTCGCATGTCGTGAAAAAACACTTGCCTGGATCACAAGGAGACCAGGTGATTCTTAACCGGGTGCGATCGGCCGGCTATAACGGCCCTTTGGTCATGGGTCTCGATCGAATGACGATTCTGGTCGGAGCATCGATCGAGGTACTTGAACCGTCTGATCTCGCCACCCTCCCCGACTTTGACTGGCCCGACGCGACTTTCTAATTTCCGCCAACTTAGAATGTAAACCGCGCTACCAGGGTTCCGTTGCGCGGCTGCCCGGCCTGAGTACCCGCGGTGGCCAGGTTGATGTAGCCGAAGCCGCCAGTATTCTGGCCATTCACCTGTGTCTGCGGAAGCGAGAATCCCGTCGCGGTGGGGTTGTTCAGGTACGTGCGATTGAAGATATTGACGAGATCCATACGAATGTTCAGGCTCAATCTTTCGTTGAAGCGGAACAGCCGGCCGATGCCGAAGGTTTCTACGGGGTGGCGCTGGTAACGGAAGTCGCTATAAAATTCCGCCCCGGTGCCGAACTGACCCTGCGCCGGATTGACCCAGGCCGTTGGATTCAGAACAAACGTCTTGGCCGGGTCGTAGCAGTGGCAATTGATGTCCACGGTATAGAGAGGTTGCCCCGGTACGCGGTTCGCCAGCGTGCTCTGGAATAACTGGTTGCCGATACTGGTGCTCGCCGCGGGAGTCGGGATCGGCAGGCCGCTCGAGTATTGCAGCAGCGTCGAAAGTTCCCAGTCCCTCGTCGCATAAGACAGGAAATTGTTCGAACCCCACTTGGGCAGTGTATATTGCACCGCGGTCACCAGAGTCAGGGGTATTTGGAAGCTCGATATACTCTTGGCGTTATCCGGGTTCGCGAGAATATTGTTCAGGATCGTGTTGGTGTCGACGCCTTCCTGCATCGATTTCTGCCACGTGAACGCCACGTTAAATACCAGTCCGCGGGAAAGGCGTTGGGTGACTTTGGCCTGCAGCGAATCGTACCAGGTCTTGCCTAGCGGAGGGCCGTAATCGGGAATCGTGCCGAACTGCGGGAATGGCCGCAGCGCCTGAGCCACGGTATTCGAGGTCGAGAAGCCCGTGTACGGCACCTTGTTGAACCCGCGTAGAGCGGCCGTGGAGGAACTCAAGGTGGAGAGCAGCAGGGACTGATCGGCTGGGTTGTTAATATCCAGGCCATAGAGCTGGAGCCGCTGCGGAGTGATCGCGTTGAGGTTGGTGAGCCCGGGTGCGCCCCACCAGACACCACGGTTGCCCACGTAGGAGACCTCCGCCACGATGTTGCGCGAAATCTCATGCTGAATGCCGATGCTCCATTGACTCTGCCTCGGCGGCCTGCTTTCGTGCGGATCGAGGTATCCGATTCCGGAGTTGCCGCCGACGCCGGGCGACGGAAGCGGCTGGTTCCCGGTCGGAAGGCCGGGGACGATCCCCGGACTGAACACCGGCCACTGCGGAACGTATTGCGACGGAATGCCGGTTCGCAGATATGTGGAGGGTTGGCCAAGCCCCGATGAGACCACCGTATTGACCTCCGCAATCGCAGGATTGTTAACCCCGCCAGTGGTTACGCCGGTCTGGCCGTAGACCAGCCCCCAGCCGCCGCGCAGAACGGTCTTGGGCGCGATCTGATACGCGATGCCCAGGCGCGGTCCGATAGCGTAAGGATAATTCTCCACGAAAGAGCAGTTGCAGTGGCCCGGGCCGCTGCCTTCGAAGATGAACCCGCCCGGCTGGCCGCCCACGCTCGGGTTGGGAGTGCTGCCCGAGAAATCCAGCCCGCGATTGTACTGCTCCCTGTAATACCCGCCCCAGTCCCAGCGCACTCCGTAATTTATAGTTAGTTTTCGATTAATTTTCCAGGCGTCTTGAACAAACGTGCCGAATTGCGTCTTTCCGATCTTGTACTGCGCCGGCGCCGCGATGCTGAACTGATCGACCGCTCCCAGCAGGAAGCTCGCGTACGGGAAGCCGAGAGATCCGCCGGAGAAGACCGTCCCGACCGTGTAGGGGAGAGAAGTTTCGTTCGGGCTAAAGGTGTAGTTGCCGTAGGTGTTCGCGTAGGGGATCGTGGGGACTCCGTTAAGGAACACCTCGGCGCCGAATTTGAAGGTGTGATTGTCCCGGACCCAAGTAGTGCTCGCGTTCGCCGCGGGTTTTTCCCAGAAGGAGTGACTTTGTCCGGCGCTGGGCCCCATAGTCTTCATGCCGCCAGCGGCTCCGCACACGCCGCCCACCCCGCACAATCCCTGAAATACCGGAACATTGCGGATGACGGTGGCGCCTTTCAGGCCCCATGTCGCGTTGGCGTCGAAATTCAGGAGAGGGGCGTCATCAAAAAAGTTGTTCTGCTGGTACCCAATGCCTAGATGCAAGAGCAGGGTGGGCGTCAAGGTGTAATCGTAGTTCAGGCGCTCGGTGTGCGAGTGAATGAATGAGCCGCGGGCCGTTGTGATGCTGTTGGGCAGCCCGTCGGCTGCACCCAACGTTGTGCCGAACTGGTTGTCGATGTGCGTGAACGACCAGTAGAACGACAGCTTCCCTCTGGAGCCGACGTTCTCGTCGATCTTGACAGCGGGAATCGTAACGTGCCGGCCCGCCCGGAAGGAAGGAAGATAATTGTTGAACAGCCCACTTAGGTTCGGCAGCGGAATCGCGCTTTGAATGTTGAGAGCGACCGGATCGAAACGAATCGGGTCGATTTTGTTGCCGACAAAAGGATCCGTCACCAGCTGTCCACCCACGCTGCGGGCCGAGTTGGGATCGTAGATGGTATTCGCAATTTCCGGACGGCCCAGCGAATCCGTGCCGAGAACCCTATTGCCGGCGGCCGGGATCGCCGCGCTAAAGTCGCCGCTGCGATACGCCGGACTGGGCACAGTCACGGGAAGGTTGTTGACCAGGGGGTTGTCGCGATATTGCTCGAAGTTGAAGAAGAAGAATGTCCGGTCGTGCCCGTTATACAGCTTGGGGATAGAGACCGGGCCACCGAAGGTCCAGCCATAATCGTTTCTTCGCGCCGCGGGGCGCACATGCTGTCCCGCCCGGCGGCTATCGGTGAGTCCGGCGTCGGTGAACGGCGTCCCCGCGTTGAACGCTTCGTTCAAGAAGTAGTCGTAGGCGGTCCCGTGATACTTATTGGAGCCCGACTTCATCGTCATGTTGAAAAACCCGCCGCCCACCTGCCCGAATTCGGGCGCGAAGTTGCTGGTTTGCACGGAGACTTCCTGAAGCGCATCGACACTAGGCGCCTGCTGCCCGGGGGCGTAAGGGAATCCTTGCGTGGTCGCGTCCTGCCCCTCAATGTGGACGGTTTGCGAGTTGCTCGGCGCGCCATTAATCTTCACTTGCGAGCCAGGCACGTAATAGACGCCCGTAATGAGAAAGAGAATGTTGTTGGGGTTGCGAATCGTAGCGGCAGCCGCGGTAGGCCCCATAATCGGGAGTTGATTTAGCGTATCGCTGGTGACGTTGTGACTGACGTCGCCGGTTTCGGTCTTGAGCTGGCTGGCGGCTTCGGTGACCGTCACCGACTCCGTGGTCGCACCGAGCTCGAGACTCATATCGATGCGGATGGTTTGCGCCACCTCGACGGAAATCCCCTGCCGCCGGTATTTCTTGAAGCCAGGAACTTCCGCCGTAACTTCGTAGGTGCCAGGCGCCACCTGCGCGATCGTGTAATTTCCGGTAGATGTGGTGGTGCCCCGGTAGACCGCTCCCGTTACGGTGTTGGTGGCGTCCACGGCTGCATTGGCCACCACCCCGCCGGACGGATCCGAAACGGTTCCGGTGATGGTGCCGCGGTCGCTCTGTGCAAAAGCAGCCGAAACGAAGGCAAACGCGACGGCAAAACGCAATACGAGACGCATGGCTTCCCCCTTAGCTCCCTATAACAGCTAAAAAGCGTACCTCACGGCACTGTGGGTGGTCAAGGGTATCACGCTGCTTGTCGTCCGCCGTGCCAACGGTGCGGAACGTTGGTAGGATCTAGGGAATAGGGGGCTCGATGCTATCACTCCGTGAGAAGGCTGCCGTCTTTTTGCTCTTGTCTGTCGCCGTTTGCAGGGGACAGGAAATCACTGGTTCCATCGTCGGCACGGTTCTCGACCCGTCGGGCCGCGCCGTGCCCAACGCCACTGTCAGCGTGACGAATACGGACCGGAATGCGGTCATGCGCACCACCAAGACAAACGAGGATGGGAATTATTCCGCGCCGCTGCTGCCCATCGGCCACTACATGGTCGGTATCGAAGCCGCGGGGTTCAAAAAGTCGGCGCAATCCGGCGTGGAGCTGAACGTGAACGACAAGCTCACGATCATCTTCAGCCTGGAAGTGGGCGATGTGCAGCAGGAGATCACGGTGGAAACGAGCGGCGTGCACGTGGAGCTGCAATCACCCGCGGCGCAATCGCTGGTTTCCGGCGAGCAGGTGCGCGAGCTGGCGCTCAACAGCCGCAACTACGAGCAACTAGTCAGCCTGATGCCGGGTGTGGTTTACTCCGGCGCCGGAGACCAGATTTATTTCGGGACCTCGAACCCGCTCTCGGGCCAATCCAACGCCGTGAGCTTTTCGATCAACGGCGCGCGGACCAGCCAGAATAGCTGGACCATCGACGGCGCCGACAACGTCGACCGCGGCTCCAATCTCACGCTGCTCAGCTATCCCAGCGTGGACGCCATCGCCGAATTTCGCGTGCTGCGCGGACAGTACACAGCCGAATTCGGCCGTGATGCGGGGGGTGCGGTGAACGTCATCACCCGCAGCGGGACCAGCCAGTTCCACGGAGACGTCTACGAGTTCTTCCGCAACGAGAAGCTGGCCGCCAACACCTATTTCAACAATCTCACCGGCGTGCCCAAGCCCGCGCTGCACTACAACAATTTCGGTTACACCATTGGCGGCCCGGTTTACATTCCCGGGCACTACAATATAAAGCGCAACAAGACGTTTTTCTTCTTTTCCGAAGAGTTTCGCCGCGCCATCACGTACACGTTCGTGCAGGGCACCGCGCCCACGGCGGCCGAAAAGCAGGGAACCTTTACATCGCCGGTGTGCACCGCGGTGTCGAGCGCAGGCGCGTGCACCGACACTGCCACCCAGATCGCCAACATCAATTCTGTGGCCGCGCAGTACCTGAAAGACATCTGGGCCAAGGTGCCGGATGCTGCTGCGAATCACGTGATCAATCTGTCCTTGCGGAACGTTAACAATTTCCGCCAGGAGCTATACAAGTTCGATCACGTATTCTCGGACCGCTGGTCCGTCACGGGGCGTTTCATGAAGGATTCGATTCCCACCGTGGAACCGCGCGGCCTTTTCACCGGATCCACTCTGCCTGGCGTGTCGAACACAATCACCAATTCCCCCGGCAAGAGCCTCGCAGTGCGCCTGACCGGGAATTTGACCGCGTCGATCATCAATGAAGCCGGATATTCCTATTCCTATGGCGCGATTCTGAGCACGCCTACCGGGCTCGACTTATCCGCCAACTCGCCCGACATCAAGCCGGCCTTGCCGTTCCCCGTGACACTCGGCCGCATCCCGTCTCTCGCCTTTGCCGGGACGGCTGTGTCTGCCGTCACCGGATTCGGGCCGTATCTCGACTACAACCGCAACCATAGCTGGTTCGACAATTTGACTAAGATCAGCGGGAAGCACACCATCAAGACCGGCTTCATCGCGCATCGCTACAACAAATCGGAGAACCAGGCGTCCAACAACGTTGGGACCTTCAACTTCGCCACGACTCCGGCGCCTTCGGGCACGTCCACGTTCCAGCAGGCGTGGGCGAATTTCCTGTTGGGTAATGTGTCGAGCTTCACGCAGACTGCACGTGATATCACTCCCGACATCCGCCGGAACGAGTTCGAGTTCTACGGTCAGGACGAATTTCGCGTGCGCCGGAATCTGACAGTGACCTTTGGCGCGCGCTGGTCATTCTTCCGCCAGCCCACCGACGGCTTCGGATTTTTGAACAATTTCCTCCCATCGGCCTACGATCCGGCGAAAGCGCCGCAGCTCACCGCGGCCGGAAATTTCGTTGCAGGCACCGGGGATCCGCTCAACGGTTTCATCATCAATGACAAAAACTCGCCTTATGGGTCGAAAATCACCAACGAGAACAATCACGATATCGCTCCCCGGCTGGGTCTCGCATGGGATCCGTTTGGAGACGGAAAAACGGCGGTCCGCACCGGCTACGGCATCGCTTATGATTCCGTTCAGGTCGCCAATGTGTATGAGAGCCTGGTCAATCTGAATCCAGCCTCGGTGCAGACCATCACGATTAACAACACTAAGATGGACGCCCTCACGGGCAGCGGGACCGTGGCGGTTCCCACGGCTCCATCCGCGATTTACGCCGTCGGCGCGCCGTATCAGACTCCGTACGTGCAGCAGTGGAGCTTCGATATACAGCGCGAGTTGCCCGGGAAATTCGTGCTGGACGTCGGTTACTACGGTTCCAAAGGCACGCACTTGATCGGCGAGCCGGACATTAATGAGGTTCCCCCGGGTGCCGCGGTGGCCGCCGGCATCACCGACGCGAACACGCCCATCACGCGCACTACTACCCCCCGGCTGAATCCCATACGGCCCTATCGCGGCTACGCACAGGTCAACGCCTTCGAGACCTGGTTCAACTCGAGCTACAACTCGCTCCAGGCGCAGTTGCAGAAACGTTTCGGCGGCAACTTTTTTCAAATCGCGTACACCTGGTCGAAAGCACTCACCGATGCGGGCAGCGACGTCGCCGCGCCTATGAACTTCTACAATCGCGCCGCCGACCGCAGCCTCGCGCCCTTCGACCGGACCCAGGTCCTGGTCGCGAACTGGAGCTACACCGTTCCGTGGATGAAGGAGCGCAAGGATATACTCGGCCAGGCGGTGGGAGGCTGGCAGTTTTCCGGAGTGGCCAACTTCGACACCGGACTGCCCGTTTCGATCTCGGACAGCACCTTAGGCACCGACCCCGGCGGCATCGGGGTGTTCGGAACCAACAACGTGACAGTTCGGCCGGACCAGACCTGCGATGCCAACGCAAACGCCCCGCATACGCTGGCCCAGTGGTTCAACACTTCCTGCTTTGGGGACGTGCCGAAGGGCGAGGTTCGGCCGGGCAACTCTACGCGCTACCCCATTCGGGGACCAGGATTCCAGAGATGGGATATGTCGGCATTCAAGAACTTTCCGGTCACCGAGCGCATCCGTCTCCAATTTCGAGCCGAGTTTTTCAACATTTTTAACCACACGAATTTTCAGGGCGTGGCGGCGACTTTGGGAACCACCACAGGGGCCAGCGCGTTCGGAAAAATCACTTCAACGCGGGATCCACGCATTATTCAGCTCGGACTGAAGCTGTATTTCTGAGCCGCACATGGAAGAACACGCGAGAGCCTGCACCCGGTGCTATCATCATGGGAACTGCGGAGCCGACTGTGCCCCGTTGGTAAGTATTGTTGGCAAGTAGTATAATCTCTATAGGGAATTAGAGTATGGCTACCGCGGACGTTCTCATACAGCAACAAACCCTTGAGCAGGAATATGATAGCACCGTGCGTACGGATATCGAACTGTTCCGCTCGCAGGCTGAAGCGTTCCTTGAGGGGAAGCTGACAGCCGACGAGTTTCGGCCTTATCGCCTTCGACGTGGGATCTACGGCCAGCGCCAGGAAGGCGTCCAGATGATCCGCACCAAGATCCCCGGCGGCCTGCTTACTTCGGCTCAGATGAGGCAGCTTGGCGCCGTCGCCGATCAGTGCGCGGGCGGCAAAGGCCACCTGACGACACGGCAAAACATGCAGTTTCACTTTGTGCCGCTGGCACAGGTTCCCGATGCCCTGCATCTGCTCGCTGATATCCGTCTAACCACGCGCGAAGCTTGCTACAACACTGTCCGCAACGTGACGGCGTGTCCTCTGGCGGGCATCCACGCCGAAGAGCCGTTCGATGTGCAGCCTTACGCCCGGCGGCTGGCGCTGGCATTCCTGCACAAGGAACTAACCGACAGCCTGCCGCGCAAATTTAAGGTAGCTTTTTCCGGTTGTCCCGAAGATTGCATGGCGACGGCGATCAATGACGTCGGACTCCGCGCCATGATCGTCGATGGAGTCAAAGGGTTCCGCATGACAGTGGCCGGCGGTCTGGGACCATTGCCGGTGGAAGCCAAGCTGCTCCATGAGTTCATTCCCGCCGAAGACGTCGTTCGCCGCGTGGAAGCCGTGATTCGCGTGTTCAACGTGCATGGCAATCGTAAGGACAAGAACAAAGCCCGGCTCAAATTCGTGATGCGCGCGCGCGGGTTCGATTGGCTGCGCGACACCATCGAAGAACAGTACCAGGACATCCTGGCCAACGGCGGCATTCCGATGCCGGAAACAGTCCCCGAAAACTTCGGTGGTTTTCAGCCGCTTCCACCACCACCCGGAACGGGCGAAATGCTGCCGATGTATGACGCCTCGCCGACATTCAACGCCTGGCGCGATACTAACGTTCGCCCGCAGAAGCAATCCGGCTACGCGATCGTCACGGTGATGACGCCGCAAGGCAACCTGACGAGCGATCAGATGCGCGGCCTGGCCGCCCTGGCGGAACAAGCCGCCGACGGTACCATGCGCGTCACTATGGCTCAGAACATCGTTCTGCCATATGTCCCTGTGGGCGCACTGCAGCGCGTGTACGGTGCGCTGGGCGAGTTGGGCCTGAATAAGGACCGCGCCGACGAGATCAGCGACGTGGTCACCTGCCCGGGCGCCTATAGCTGCAACCTGGCGTTGACCAAGTCCATGGGGCTGGGCGATGCGCTGGCAGGAACCGTCCGCAAATACGACGATCCCACTATTCGTAACTTGAAGATTCGGATCAGCGGCTGCCCTAACGCCTGCGGCCAGCACTGGATCGGAGATTTGGGATTCTACGGCAATTCCCGCAAGATCGACGGCAAGGAAGTGCCGTACTACCTGATGCTTTTAGGCGGCGGCCAGCATGAATTCGGTCTGGCTGTGCAGAGCCTGCCGGCGCGCCTGGCGCCCGTGGCTGTCGAGCGTATCCTCGATCACTACCAGGCGAATCATCAGGATGGCGAGTCTTTCCGCGCCTATGTGATGCGCCATAAGGTAGCCTTCTTCAAGGAACTCACTGCCGATCTCGTGAAACCTTCGGACCTTGCCCCGGAGATGTATCGCGATTGGGGCGATGATGTGGAGTTCTCGCTAAAGCTCGGCCGCGGCGAGTGCGCAGCGTAATTTAGATACAGGGGCGAGGCATCCCGCCTCGCCCCTAACCACCTTTTAGCTTCTCTTGGAACTGCGTGCGCTTTGTGTGCGAACCGGCTCGGCCGTCGCGCCCTGGGCGAACGTCAGTGCCGGAATCGTGACTGATGTGTCGACCAGCCGCGCCATATCCTGCACCGGCAGCCCTTCGGCTTCGCGGTTGAAGCTGAGCGCCTTGAGGCTATCGTCGAAGTCGACCCGGATCCAGTCGCCGCCCCGCACCTGATCGGTAGCGATCAGGTTGGACATGGGCTGAACCAGCAGCCGCTCGATGGCGCGCTTCAAGTGCCGCGCTCCGTACTTCAGGTCCGTACCCTCCGACAGTAAATAATCCTTACTGTTGTCGGAAAGTGTGAAGACAAACGCGCGCTCGGACGGCGAATTGAAGATTCGCTGCTGAACGAGGTTCAGCTCGATTTCGAGAATCCGCTTGAGCTGTTCGCTTCCCAGAGGCTGGAACGTGACGATCTTATCCAAGCGGTTCATGAACTCCGGCGTGAACTTGCGACGGGCGGCTTCCATGCCGCTGCGGGCCAGTTTGCCGGACATCTTATCGTCGACGATGCCGCCCAGTGTCTTGTCGCGAACTTCACCTACGTTGAATCCCAGCCGGGGACTCATGATGGCGCTCATTTCGGAAGCGCCCAGGTTGCTGGTCATGAAGATCATGGCCCGCGAGAAGTCCACCTTGCGGTTATCGCCAAGAGTCAGAGTGGCTTTGTCCAGGATGCCCAGCAGGAGATTCCAGAGGGCGTCGGACGCCTTCTCGATTTCGTCAAACAGCACGAAACTGAGCTTGATGTTCTCCGTGTGATGCTGATTGAGCACTTCCTGCGAAAGCAAAGGATGCGTCTCGCGATGTCCCAGGTATCCGGGAGGCGAGCCGATCAGCTTGGCAATCTCGTGGCTGTGCTGAAACTCGGCGCAGTCGATTTTGATGACCGAGCGAGGGTTCTTGAGCAACACCTCGGCGGTGGCCTCGACGATCCGGGTCTTTCCGGATCCGGTCGGACCAAGGAACAGGAAATTGCCAATCGGCCTTCCGGGAGGGTTCATTCCAGTCAGGTGCATCTGATAGATGTTCACGATCTGCTGGATCGCCTCGTCCTGTCCCACAATCATCCGACGGAGTCCGGTCTCCAGTTGTGTCGCGTCTCTTCCAGTCTTGCCCGGATCCAACGGGATGTTTAGCCGTACCATCTTCTCCACCGCCTTTCGCCTTGGGGGAGCCGCCTGCCTTGGCTCTCCCCTCATCCACAAACTCTCAGGCAACCCAAGTGCCATTTGTATAGATGCTCCTAGTCGGGCTCGGATTCTGCTGTACTTTCATAACTTTTCCTTAACTATTTCTTCGGTCGCGCAGGCCGAACCTCTACCCGGCTGACCAATGTCCGCTCGGGTAAGTTGAGGAGCATTTGTACTATTTTGGCAACGTCCTCGGGCCAGATCTTCCAATCGGCGCCATCCGACGGCTGACCACCGAACTCCGTCGCCACGCTTCCCGGCATGATAGTACTAACCCTCACGTTCTCGCTCCTCACGTCCTGCATCATCGCGTCCGTGAATCCGTTCAGCCCGAACTTCGAAGCGTTATAAGCAGATCCCCCAGCAAAAGCATTCGCACCAGCGAGGCTACTTATATTGACGATGTAACCACCGCCTTTGGTTCCAAACCTGACCAAAGCTTCACGGCTGCAATAGAAAGCGCCGTACAAATTTGTCTCGATCGTGTTCTTCCATTCTTCGATGGAAAGTTCGCGAACGTGGCGAAAGACGCCGATGCCGGCGTTGTTGACCAGCACATCCAGCCCGCCGAATTCCGCATCGACGAACCGGAACAACTCGCCAACCTGTTCATAGCTTTTAACATCGGCAGCTTTCCCCTTGACTTTACCGGCGGTTTCGGCAGCCAACTCGGCGACCGCCCTGTCGACCGTTTCCTGCCGCTGTCCGCATATTGCCACCGCCGCACCTTCCACTAGTAATGACCTCGCGATGGCGCGTCCTATTCCGCGCGTACCGCCGGTAACCAGGCAAACTTGCTCGCTGAGGGGCTTCATGGACTCCAGCTTAGAACGCGTCGACCGGGCGACGGCGGTTGGCGGGTATCAGATGCCCGCACTTGGGGGGAGTGGCGGGCGCGGCAGGCTCACGATCTTCGGTCCTAGTAGAATCGTAAGTGAAGGAAAAGGATGGAATCTAGCGTTTTCTGGCTAAGGGTAGCAGCGTGTCTCTATGCGGTCGGGCTGCTCCACTCGATCCTGGTGCTGGTGCGTCATGGCGAAAGTGTCTTTCCGTTGGCACGGGCGACATTTCGCATTGCAGTGGTACTCCATGGGGTGGCGATCGTCGAGCGATTAATTTTCGGCGATGGCTACCAGACACTGAGCGTCTGCGCGTTTCTAATAGCCGTGGTTTTCCTGACAGTGGAATGGAGATACCGTTTTGCTGGGATTTCCGTAGTTCTCTTTCCCCTGGTGTTTGGCATGACGCTGGTGGCGGCGATGGAACGTACTCCTGGACCGGGCGTAAATGAACCGGCAGGACAAATCTGGCTGATCGTGCACATCCTGCTGGTGCTGGCCGGATATGCCGCTCTCTCGCTCACGGCGGTGGCCGCATTCGCGTACCTGATCCAGGAGCGCAGGCTCAAACGGAAACAGGCGAGCTCGCTGCTCGAACGCTTGCCGCCACTGGCAACGCTCGATAACCTGATCAGCAGATCGCTCGGTCTTGGATTTGCGTTTTTGACGCTGGGTCTGGTGTTCGGAATCATGTGGGCCGTGATCTACTCCCCTGGCACAAGTTGGATCGGCGACGCCCGCATCACCCTATCGTTGGTCACTTGGGCGCTGTTGCTTGTGATGATGATTCTGCGCGCTTCCGCGGGTTGGCGCGGGCGCAAGGCCGCGGTCATGGCACTGGCTGTTCTTGGTTGTTCCGCGCTGACGTGGGCCGCGCACGCCGGCTTGAGGACCACTCTCTTCCCATGAAGCTGCTGCTTACCGGCTTGAACCATCGCACTGCTCCTGTAGAAGTGCGCGAGCGCCTTGCGTTCGAGGATCAAGCCTTGCCGCAAGCGCTCGACGATCTCAAGCGGCAGCCGGGACTAATCGAAGGCATGATCCTTTCCACTTGCAACCGTGTGGAAGTCGCGGTGACCGCGGACGAACAGGCCGACGTCGAATCAACCGTGGAAAGATTCCTCGCGGATTCGCGGCACGTGGAGCGCGCCTGGGTCACTCCGTATCTGTACCGCTTCGATGGTCCGGAAGCGATTCGCCATTTGTTCCGCGTCGCGTCCAGCCTGGATTCGATGGTGGTAGGAGAGCCGCAAATTCTGGGGCAACTGAAATCCGCTTATGCACTGGCCAAGGAGTGCGGTGCAGTAAGCGGATTCCTGGGCCAGGTGATGGACCGCGCCTTCAGCGTCGCCAAACGCGTTCGCTCCGAGACCGACATTGGGCAGAGCGCGGTCTCAGTGAGCTACGCCGCGGTGGAGCTGGCGCGCGAGATTTTCGGCGCGCTCCAGGGCAAACGCGTGCTGGTGGTCGGCGCGGGAAAAATGGCCGAGAGCGCGGCACGCCACCTCCGGCGAGCAGGTGTTTCCGAAATCCTGGTGACGAACCGGACCCGCGAGCGCGCCGAGGCTATGGCCGAGGATTGCGGGGGCCGCGTGCTTGCCTACGAATTGTTCGAGGACGCGGTTCCGGAAGTAGACATCGTCCTGGCCTCCAGCGGCGCGCCGCATTTTATCCTGACGCGCGACCAAATGCGGATAGCCATGGGCAAGCGCCGCAACCGGCCCATGTTTCTGATCGACATCGCCGTGCCCCGCAACATTGATCCGGCGGTAAATGAGCTGGAAAGCGTGTTCCTGTACGACATCGACGACCTGGGCAGAGTGGTCGACGACAACAAGCGCGGTCGGGTCGAAACGGCCAAGGAAGCGGAAGAGATCGTGCGCGAGGAAGTCGACCGGATGGTTCTGCGGCTGAAGACGCGCGAGGTCGCTCCGGTGATCATCGTGCTCCAGGAGCAATTCGAGACCTGGCGCAGGGGCGAGATTGACCGGCAGCGCCAGAAGCTTGGTGCGTTGACTCCCCAACAGGAGGAAGCCATCGAGGCCATCACGCGCGGGCTGATGAATAAGTTCGCCCACCGCCTGATCTCGGAGCTCAAGCGCCCGAAGCGTGATCCCCTGGGGGATGAGTGATCATCATCGGTTCACGCGGGTCGAAGCTGGCCCTGTGGCAGGCGCAGCACATTTATGACTGCCTGAAGCCGTTGGGCGTAGAAGCCCGGATCGAAATCATCAAGACCACTGGCGACAAGATTCAGGATGTTCCTCTGGCGCAGGCCGGCGGCAAGGGGCTGTTCACTAAGGAAATCGACGAGGCGTTGCTCAACGGCTCGATCGACCTGGCCGTGCACAGCATGAAGGACGTGCCCACGGGGCTTCCGGCAGGTTTGACCATCGCTGCGATCCCGGAACGCGAAGAGCCGCGCGATGCGTTGATCGGCTGTACCGTCGCCGAGTTGCGCGACGGATTGCGAATCGGGACGAGTTCTCTCCGGCGGTCTTCGCAGTTGCTGGCTTTGAATCCGCGCCTGTCGGTCCAGATGTTGCGCGGGAATGTCGACACGCGTCTGCGTAAGCTCGACGAAGGGCAATATGATGCGATCGTTCTGGCGGCAGCGGGCTTGCGGCGCCTTGGATGGCAGGACCGCATTCGCGAATTGATCCCGGCGGAGGTTATGTGCCCGGCCGTCGGGCAGGGCGCCTTAGCGATCGAAACACGCGACGACGGCGGAGTCGCGCATGAGCTGGCTCGCAAGCTGGATCACGCTGAGACGCGTACCGCAGTAACGGCGGAGCGCGCCATGCTCGAAGTATTGGGCGGCGGCTGCCAGTTGCCGGTAGGTGGGTACGCTTACCTCGAAAAGGGCGTCATCCACATGCGCGCGATCGTGGCGTCGCCCGATGGTTCGCGCATAGTGCGCAAGGAACTCTCCGGCGTCGATCCTTCGAGGACGGGAGCGTCGATGGGGCGGATACTGCTCGAACAGGGCGCCGAGGAGATTCTCCGGGCCGTCGTATGAAGGTCTACCTGGTAGGCGCCGGTCCAGGCGATCCGGGACTGATTACCGTCAAGGGCAAGAAGATCCTGGAGCGCGCCGACGCTGTGCTGTATGACAACCTCGCCAACGAACGATTGCTGGAGCACGCGCCGCCGCGAGCAGAACGGATCTACGTCGGGAAGAAGCGCGCGCAGCACGAAATGTCTCAGGAGGAGATCTCGGCGCTAATGATCGACCGCGCACACCGCGGCTGGAACGTTGTGCGGCTCAAAGGCGGCGATCCGTTCATCTTCGCGCGGGGCGGGGAAGAGATGGAGGCTCTGGCGGCCGCCGGCATCCCCTTCGAAATCGTGCCGGGCGTGACCACGCCCCTGGGTCTGGCGGCCTACACTGGCGTGCCGCTCACACATCGCGAGCACACTTCCGCCGTTACCTTCGTCACCGGCCACAACGTGGATGCGATCGATTGGGGCAAGATTGGCTCCGCGGAAACGGTTGTCCTGTTCATGGGCCTGGTGAATTTCGCCGCGATCGCGCGCGAGATGATCGCACAAGGGCGCTCGCCGCAGACGCCGGCCATGGTGGTGCGCTGGGCCACGCGTCCGGATCAGGAAACGCTGGTCGGAACGCTGGAGACGCTGCCCGACATGATTGTCCAAAATGGTCTGAGGCCGCCGGCGACCATCGTCATCGGCGAGGTCGTCACGCTCCGCGATCGCTTCAACTGGTTTGAGCGGCTGCCTCTCTTTGGGCAGCGCATCGTCGTCACGCGCGACCGCCGCCAGGCCGCCGAATTGGCGGAACCCTTGGAGGAACTGGGTGCAGAAGTTCTGTTGCTGCCGGTGATCGAGGTCATCCCTCCGGTTGACTCGGCTCCGCTTGATCGCGCGATCGCATGTCTCGATACTTACGACTGGCTGATTTTCACCAGCGCGAACGGCGTTCACAACTTCGTAGACCGGCTAAGAGACATACGATCCCTCCGCGCTAGAGTCTGCGCCATCGGACCGGCCACAGCGGCGGCCGTCGAAGCGCTGCACATCAAGGTGGATCGGATGCCGAAGGAATACGTCGCGGAAAGTCTCCTTGAGGCGCTTGCTGACGACGATCTGGCCGGAAAACGCGTGCTGCTGCCGCGAGCTGCCGTCGCGCGGGATCTGGTCCCGGTTGAGCTCGCCCGCCGCGGAGCGATCGTCGATGTGGTCGAAGCGTATCGCACTGCCCTCCCTGAAGACGCGGCGGTTCGGGCGCGCGAGATTCTCGCGCGAAAACCAACGTGGATCACCTTCACCAGCTCGTCGACGGTCATGAATTTCGTGGCGATCGCCGGCCGCGACGCGCTGGCTGGAGTGAAGATCGCATCCATTGGTCCGATCACCTCTGCCACCGCCCGCGAGCACGGGTTTACCGTCGAGGTCGAGGCCGATCCGCACACCGTGCCGGGGTTGGTCGCGGCTATCGGGCGCTAAAAGGGGTCAGACGACATTTTAGCGCCCACTCCTTCATACTCGTGATACAGTGTTGATTTCGCCTCCGCATGTCCTTGCAAATTTTTCTCGAAGGCAAGATCCTCGGCGTCGACGACTGCCTCCTTGCGCCTGCGTCCCACGATCCTGACCAGGTTTTCACCGGGCGCTCCCACTGGATCAGCCTTTTGAGCGAGGTGCTGCCGCGCGCTCTCCTGGCCGAGTTGGGGCTCGCCAAGATTCTGATCGGTTCCAGCGGCGGGAGCCAGTTTCTGCTGGTGCTTCCGGAAGAATCGAGCGCACCCGCCGAAGCATTCCTCAACGCGGCCGCTAAGGAAATCGCCGAGCTGAGCGCCGGCGCCCTCAAGTTGATCTGGAGCATGACGGAAAACCTGGGCGATTGGAGCGATGTCCGTCGGCGCCTAGATGAGCGGCTTGATCGAGGACGTCACGCACCCGCGGGCGCAGCCGGCGCAGCACTATTCGCGGCTGCCGTACCCGAGCCGGATCCCGCCACCGACGACTATTTTCGCGAGCAGCTCGGTTTCTCCCTGCGCGACGCCGGGAGCGTCGGCTGGTCGCCTGAAACGCCCGGCCGGATCCTGGCCGGCGGTGGAAAACACTCCTGGCCGTTGACGAATTCCACGGATGCGATTCCCTTCGCCCGTCACGCCGCACCCAGCGACGATGGCAGCGAGCCAGCCTCAACGGCCGTACTCGCGGGCCGCGCCGCGGGACTCGCCACCTGGGGCGTCCTTCGCGGCGACGTCGACAACTTCGCTATTCGCATTCATCGCGCCCAAAGCATCGAGGAGCACATCCAGCTTTCGGTGATGTACAAGCAGTTCTTCGCCGGCGAACTGGAAGTACTCTGCTCCATGCCGGAGTTCTGGCGAAAGGTGACCGTGATCTACTCGGGCGGCGATGATTTCGCCGTGTACGGCGCTTGGGACGCTCTGATCGGGTTAGCCTCGGAACTCGAGCGGCTGTTCCGGCGGTTCGCTGAGCAAAACCTGAAGGATTTCGCCGGACCCGAAGGAAAAACTATCAGCATGGCTCTGGCGATGGCGCCAGCAGTGGACGCTTCGCTGGGCGCGGTGTTTGAGGAAGCCGGCCAGCGTCTCGAAGCGGCCAAGTCGGCTGACAAGGATTGCATCTGGCTGCTGGGCCGCACGCTCGAGTGGAAACAATTCTCCGAAGCTGCGACGCTGAAGGATTTTCTCGGCCGCATGGTGAGCGATTTCGGCTGCTCGCCGCAGTACCTGCGCGATCTGTGCGGCATCTATCGCGAGACGCAATCGAAAATGTCGAAAAGGCAAGCCCGGCGCATGGGCGGCGAGCGGCCATGGCGGTATCATCGCCGCATCCGCCGGATCCTGAACGCCTCGCGCGCGCCTGGTCCGGAGCGCGGGGATTATCAAAAAGCCCGCACGGCTTTGATCGCCGATCTGATCGGGCGCAGCGCCGTTACGGTCAAGTTGCGGCCGGCGGGCCGCGTGGCGCTAGAATGGGCGAGGTTGTCCGCCGAAGCCTAGGAAGGAATTTGTATGGAAGACGATCAACCGCAAACTACATTAACGGAGACCGAGACGGCGGCTGCTCCTGCGCCCGCGCCGGAGGCTCCCAAACCTGAAGCGGCGAAACCTGAAGCGGCGAAACCGGAATCGGCCAAGCCCGAGCCGCAGAAGCAGACTCGCGAGCCTCGTCCGGATCGCCCGCCGCGGCCGCCCGGAGAAAATCGCGGCGAAAATCGTGGACCCCAGGGCGGCCCTCGTCGCGATGACCGCCGTCCTGACCGTGGACCCGGCGGTGGACCGGGCCGTGAAGGCGGCGCCCGACATGAAGGAAGACACGAGGGAAGGCACGAAGGCAGACCCGGCGGAGGGCGCCCTTTCGAAGGCTTCGCCGAGATCGAGCTGGAGAAGCTGATTTCCGACAGCCTGTATTTGGATAACCAGGCGCATGCCGTAGTGGCTCGCATGCGCGATATGGATAGCGGCACCAAGAGCCAGTTGCGGCGTTTGTACAACGCGGTGCGGCGGGCGGTGCGCGCGCCGGAATCCGAGCGCCAACACCAGTTCGTCATGCTGCGCGCGCGGCTGGCGTACACCATCGCACGCCATTCGCTGCGAAGCCTGGACGCGCTCGAACGCCTGCTGCTGCAGGTAACCCGCAAGAACGAAGCGCGCGGATACGAACGATTCAAGGATCTGTTTGAGGCCATAGTCGCCTACAACGAGTAAAGAGGATATGAGCGCACACACAGCTCAGACGAAGTTGAAGTTGGTCGGCAAGTTGATTCTCGCCGGCGAATTGCATTGTGAAACGGGCCTGCACATCGGGGCGGGTAAGGGGTCGCTCGAAATCGGCGGCGCCGATAACCCCGTCGTGAAGGACGCCTTCGGGCTGCCCTACATTCCCGGAAGCTCGCTGCGCGGCAAGCTGCGCTCCCTGCTCGAGAACTCGCTCGGCGTGACCGGGCCGGGCGAGCTGGTGTATCTGTCCAAGCGCCGCGGCCAGGAAGTCCGGATCCATCAGAGCGATCGTCCGGATGACGAGATCTGCCTGCTGTTCGGCCGCAATCCGGGACGCATGGAACGCGTGCAGGGCGAGCCGCTCGAATCGAGCGCGGCGAGTCCCGCGCGGCTGGCGGTTTACGACGCGCCGCTCGATCCTGAAAGCATCACGGCCCAGATGCGCGAGAACCTGGACGACGAGATCACAGAAGTGAAGAGCGAAAACGCCATCGACCGGATAACCTCCCAGGCCAATCCGCGGACGCTCGAACGCGTGCCTGCCGGTGCCAGGTTTCGGGTTCGCATGGTGCTCGACGTTCTGTGCGAAGAGGACAAGGCGCTGGCAGCCCGTTTGTTCGAGGGACTGCGCCTGCTCGAAGACGACGCCCTGGGTGGCGGCGGATCGCGGGGTAGTGGACGCATCCGCTTCGCCAAATTAAAGTTGACCTGGCGAGGGCGCGGGTTCTACTCCTCGGGTGCCGATGAAGCCGAGCTGGCTTCGGGCGATCTCGGGCAACTCCAGGTTGCCGTCAACGAGTCTTCCTTCGGCGAAAAGCTCGCGGATTAACCTCGTGAACCAACAATGACGACGGGCTTGCTCATCCGCCTTCGGCCTATGGGGCCATGGCGCGTCGGTCCTGATTCCGGAGATCGCGACCGGGTCGATCGCATTTATCACAGCGACTCGCTTTATTCAGCGGTCACCTCGGCGATGGGTCGCCTGGGGATGCTCGATGAATGGCTCGAAGCCACGGCGCGGGCGTCTGAGCCGGCCGTACGCTTCAGCTCGTGTTTTCCGTACCAGGGCGAGACGCTGCTGGTGGTGCCGCCCCGAAATCTGTGGCCCCCTCCGCCGTCTTCCAAGGTTCGGTGGAAGGGCGCGCGCTTTGTGCCCCTGGGTGTGGTGGAATCGCTTGCCGCGGGCCGCCCGTTGTCTGAAGATGACTGGATCATCGATGGTTCCAGCGAATGCCTGCTTCCGTTCGTTAGTCCGCCTGCGCCGGGTCCATTCCGTGTTTCCGTACGATCGAGCGCGGGGGTGGATCGCGAAGGCGCGGCCGTTTCGCCGCATTCGACGGCGTGCCTCGAGTTCACTCCGGGCAGCGGATTGTGGTGCGTGGCGCAATTCTCGAACGACGCGGCGCGCGAGCAATGGACCGCCCCGCTCAGCGCGGCGTTCCGGCTGCTGGCGGATTCAGGATTCGGCGGGAAGCGATCCCAGGGCTGGGGTCGGGCGGAGGTCGCGATCACCGAAGGACTGGGCGAAGTTCACCTCCACACGGCCGAGGCCGGTGAGCAGGTTTATTGGCTGCTCTCGCTGTTCCATCCGGCAGCCTCGGATACTGTCGAGTGGTCGCAGGGAAATTACACGCTCACTACTCGCGGCGGGCGCGTGGAAAGCGACGCGCGCTGGGGCGATCATAAGAAGCAGACCCGCATGGTCGCTGAGGGCTCGGTGCTGGTGGCCGCGGCTGAACCGCGTGGAACGGCAGCCGACGTGGCTCCCGAAGGCTTTCCGCATCCGGTGTACCGGGCCGGTTTCGCGCTGGCGATCCCGATTCCCCTTAAGGCTGCCTCGTGAAATACCGCATCACATGTCTGACTCCGACGCTGGTCGGCGATGGCCAGAAACTGGCGCCCATCGATTACATGGTGTGGAAGGAGCACGTCAACGTGCTCGACCAACGGCGCATCTTCCGCTTACTGGCCAAGGGTCCCCGTCTGGATGGATATTTAGCGCAGCTCAAGAAATCCGACAAGCTGGACTTCGCTTCCTGGGGCGGATTCGCGCAAAACTTCGCCGGCCGGCGGATTCCCTTCGAACACGCCAGCTCGATTCCGGTTTGGGAACGCGCCCAAGCGGAAAATCTGTTTATTCCGACCTTCGCGACCTCGCCTTCGGGTCCCTACCTGCCCGCGACGGCAATCAAGGGAGCCTTGCGAACCGGTGCGGTGTTCGATCGCTGGAATGAAACCACATTGCGCGAGCTTGCGGGCCGCATGGAAGAGGAGCGGCCGCCTCGCAATCCGGCCGTTAAGGCTGAGGACGCTGTGCTCGGGGGGCACGGATCGAACCGCATGCGCCGCGTATCGACGGCGGATTCCGCTCCGGTCGACTACACGGGAATGAAGATTTACCTGCTGCGGGTGGCGACCATGGTGGCGCGCGGCGCCGGCAAGTTCGAACTGGGTTGGAAATCGGCCCGTGGTACGGCCGAGGCCAGGAGGATCGAGGAGAGCACCCCGTCGTTCGCCGAAATGGCGGGTCCGGGGATGGTTTTCGAAGGCCTGTGGAACGAAACCTCGGCTCAGGATCGCCAAAAACTGTTCCAGGCATCTAATTCCTACGCAGCCAGCCAGATAAAGAAACACCAGGAGTATGCCCAGGCCACCGGGCTGGAGCGGCTGGCCGCAACCCTGGGCGAGCTAGAGAAACGCGTCCTGGAGGCCGGAAACCACGCCTGCGTCCTAGCCCTGGGATGGGGCGCCGGCATGCTCTCCAAGATTTCCGTGGCCGACACCGCCGACCCCAACTACCGCTCGATTCTCAGGCGCGTCAGCCTCTATCAGAAGGCCGTTCAGACCGGCTTGCCGTTCCCCAAGACCCGCCGGATCGTGTTCGAGGGCGGCCGTCCCGCGCATCTGCCAGGATGGGTTCTGCTCGAAGTCGGCTAGAACTTTCCTAGTACCGGGAGGACCCGAGGGCTATTCGCCCTACAGGGCCCGCGTGATACTATCGATCTAGCAGAGAAGAACGAGAGAGGGTCAATCCCCCGAAATGTATAATGCTTTCTTTGGCTTCTCGGAGAGCCCCTTTAGCCTAAGTCCGGATCCTGCCTTCTTTTACAGAAGCGAACAGCATGAAGAAGCGCTGGCGAATCTGGTTTACGGTGTTCAGGCCCGCAAGGGATTCATCGTCTTGTCCGGCGAGGTAGGGACCGGCAAGACCACCATGCTCGAGTGCCTCCGGGATTACCTGGAGACCAACTTCATCGAGTTCGCGTTTCTCTTCAATTCCCGCATCAACGTCGAGCAGTTTTTCGAGATGATTGCCTACGATCTCGACCTGCCGTGCCCGCGCACTTCGAAGACCGAGGTGCTGTTCGCGCTGAACCAGTTGTTGGTCGAGCAGGCTCAGGACGGCAAGACCGTCGTGCTGATCGTGGACGAAGCGCACAACCTCGAATGGGACGTGCTCGAGGAGATCCGGCTGCTGGGCAATCTCGAAAATCGTCACGGCAAGCTGCTGCAAATCATCCTGGCGGGTCAGCCCGAATTGGACCGCAAGCTGGATGCCCCCAACCTCCGGCAGTTGAAGCAACGTATAGTGCTCCGCTGCAACCTGACGCCGTTCGCGTTACGCGAAGCGATCGAGTATATCGATTCGCGGCTGGCGCGGGTCGGGATGCCGGATCAGAAGGTGTTTTCCGAAGAGTTTATGGCGGAAATCCATCTGCGGACTCAGGGGATCCCGCGCGTGATCAATGGCGTCTGCGACAACCTGTTGCTGACGGCTTTCGCCATGGAGACCAAGGTCTGCACCATGGAAATGCTGGACGAAATCTGCACCGACATGCGCCTGGAATGGCCGGGCAGCCGCCGCGCCCGCTCCCGGGTCCCGGCCGAAGAGTCCTTCGAGCGCACGCCGTATAAAGTCTAATTTCAGAGTACATTCACGTCCAGGCCTCCGATAAACTGAATGCCGGGAATCACCTTGCCATGTAAGCGATGGTCGTTGGTGAGAAAAAGGTCAGCGCCAGCACATGCTGCGCAGGCCAGTTGCAAGGCATCTGCGCGACTAATCCCGCGATCGGCCCGAATGCGCGCATAGTGATCGGCTGCCTCGGACGTGAAATCGACAATTTCAACGGTCGGAGGATGGAACAATGCTTTGTATTCGGCCACCAATGACAAGTCACCGGTTTCATACGGTCCGACCAGCGTTTCTCCAATAGTAAGAGCGCCGGTGCAGAGCCGATCTCCTCGTTTTAGCATCTGTTCACGGAGACTTCGCACACGCGGCGCGAACTTAGGGTGATCCTCCATCAGATACACGAAGACCATCGTGTCCCAAAAAATGAGACTCACGATGCAGAAATTCTCGCATCGGAAAGGATTCCGTAAATGTATGACGGGCCTTGTAGGTCATGGATTTGACCTGGACCAAACAGAGGGCGCCGATTCCAGGCCTTCTCGAAGTCACTTCGCGGAAGCCGACGCTTGGTCTGCTCGCCGTTATGTGGCCTTGGGATGACAATATTTCCCTGCACGTCGTAAGAAAAAGGCTCTTCCCGCTTAGTGCGGAACTCCTGGCCGATATGCAGTTTGATCCGGTCCCACACCCGATCAAACGTAGCTTGCTTTCCCTTGGCTGACAAATCTGCGGGAAAGATTTCCTCACGTAGCGCTCCAACAAACTTTTCACCCCCGCCGAGTCTTTTCCACATTTCCTTTCCCACACCGGATATCGCTAGGATCGGGTCCTCCGCAGGAGAGATGGCCCGGTGGCTGAACGGACCAGCAGCGTAGCTTTGTAAGAGATGCTTGTATTGTTGTGGAAGCACATGAGGCTTGGGAGCGGTCCGACCCGTGCGCCGAGTTGGATGGAACGAATCGCCCGCACGAAATAGGCGCAGAGAACCGTCCGGGTCCTCGCTAAGAATACGCAGCGTCGCAGGATTTGCCTTCTTCGAGGCTACGCAGTGGGTTGAAAGATGGGTGCTGACGCTTCGCGGATTGAGAGAAGGATCCAAATCAGCTACTTTGCGAAGGATGGTTTCATGATCAAACCCTAAGGCATCGGGGTGGGCTTCATGAAGCAACGCGGTTGCGAGCCAGATCGTGTCGGCAATGGACAGGTCCACTTCCAAAAGATGTTTCTTGAGCTGACTGGCGCCCATTTGCGAACGTGTTGTCATGCAAAACTCCGCCCATACACAAAGTACACAATTGTGCACTAGTTGTCAATTGATAGAGACAGACCGCCAGAAGCGGCCTATAGTATCGATGGCGGGTGGAAAAGTTAACGCACTGCCGCTGCGTCTTCGAAGTTGACCGGCGGGTTGTAATACAAGAACCGCCCGCAGCTTTCGCAGAACATCAACTGGTCGCCTTTTCGAAGATCCTGGAGGAATTGCGGGCGGAGGACAATTTGGCAGGCGGAGCAGCGGCCGTTGGCGGCTTCGGCGACAACGGTGGTGTTATGCCACTTCTTACGGATGCGCTCGTATTCTGAAAGGGCTCTTTTGGGCAGTTTGGAGACCGATTGCAGGCGCTCCTGTCGGAGCGTTTCCAGCTCCTTCTGATCGGCGGCCGTGCGCTCGCGCGCTTGGGTTTTTTCCGCCTCCACCTGTTTCTTTTCCTCGGCCAGCGCCTTCTCGGCCTTCTTGACGTTCAAATCCAGCGGTTCGGATTCCGACATCAGTTCCAGGGTCCGGTCCTCGGCCTGGCGGATCTCCTTCTCGATGAACTCGATTTCGTGCTGGAAAGCCTTGTACTGCTCATTGTTCTTGGCTTGCAGCATCTGATCGCGGAGCTTCGAGATCTTCTGCTGGTGCATCTGTATGTCGCCTTCCAGTTTCTTGCGATCCTTCTGGTTGGCTGAGAGAGCGGCTTTGTCGGCTTCCAGCTTGCGCACATGCGATTCGAGAGCTTTCTCGATCACGGCGATGTGCCTGGGCAGCGCGGCCACTTCTTTTTCGAGCGTTGATATTTTCTGATCTAGCGATTGAAGCTGAATCACCAGATGAACATCTGGGTGCATGGAGTCTTGATTTTAGCATGCGTCGAACGCGATACAGTAAAAGACGAATATGCAACAGTTTGAAAACATGCCCCCGGTGCCCTTGACGCTCGAAGGAGCGAGCGTTTTGCACCAGATGATGCGCGTGCGCTGGGCCGCCTGGCGGGCGCTTCCGGGCGACGATCGTGCCGCGATCCTGGACGAAGCGGCATCCATGTTGACCGCCATAGAACAGCAGAATAGCGCCGCTTTTGGGCTGCTGGGGCACAAAGGGGACCTCATGCTGGTCCACTTCCGCCCTGGGTTCGACCAGCTTGGCGAGATCCAGACCTGCCTGGCGCATTTGCGGCTATGGGACTACCTGGAACAGACCAGCTCCTATCTTTCGGTTGTCGAGCTGGGGTTGTACGAATCCACCGGCAAGGCCTACAGCGGCCTGGCCGAGCAGGGCATCCAGCCGCACACCCGGGACTGGAACGTCCAGATCGAGCAGATTCTGGAACGCCAGCGCCAGGCCATGCACCCGCGGCTCTACCCCGAGGTGCCCCCCGCGAAGTATCTGTGCTTCTATCCCATGGATCGCCGCCGCGGCGAGGACAAGAATTGGTATCAGCTCCCCTTGGCCGAGCGGCAGCGCCAGATGGCCGAACACGGCGCCGTGGGACGCCGCTACGCCGGAACGGTGAAGCAGATCATCACCGGGTCCATCGGCTTCGACGATTGGGAGTGGGGCGTGGATCTGTTCGCCGACGATCCGTTGGTCTTCAAAAAGCTCATCTACGAGATGCGGTTCGACCATGTGAGCGCCGTGTACGCCTTGTTCGGATCGTTCTACGTTGGTCGCCGGCTGGGCGCGGAAGGGTTCCGGAAGCTTCTGACAGTATGACGGTGCAAGCCGCGGAGACTGCGATTCGAGAATTAATCGCAACTTGGCTGCGCGCCAGCGCCGCAGGGGACTCCGAGACGCTCAGCACATTGATGGCGGACGACGTGGTGTTTCTGCTGCCGGGGCAGCCTCCCATGCGCGGCCGGGAAACGTTCATGAAGTCGTTCCAGTCCATGATCCAGAAGATTCGGCTGGAAGCCACCAGCGATATTCAGGAAATTCAGGTAGTCGGAGACTGGGCGTATTGTTGGAACCATCTATCCGTCACAATGACGCCGATCGAGGGAGGTCCACCGAGCCGCAGATCGGGTCACATTCTGACGATCTTGCGGCGCGAGCCTGACGGCCATTGGGTCATCTTCCGTGACGCAAATTTGCTTGCTGCCGACACGTGAATCCTGAACTACGATTGCTGCTCGATCTGCTCGACGAGGCGTTCGACAAGAAGAGCTGGCACGGGCCGAATCTCCGTAGTTCGATTCGCGGTGTTACAGCCGAGCAGGCAGCCTGGCGGCCCGGACCCGGGAAGCATAATGTCTGGGAACTTACCCTGCACGCGGCATATTGGAAACACATCGTGCGGCGGCGCATTACGGGTGAGAAACGAGGATCGTTTGTTGTGCCTGGAAGCAACTTTTTTCCACGTCCTGTGGAGCTGACGGAAGCCGCATGGCGCGCAGATGTGCAGATTCTTGCGGCTGAGCACAAGAAGCTTCGGGATATGGTGTTAAACTTGCCCGCGGACCGCGTAAATAAAAAGAATTTCCATTTGATCCGAGGAGCGGCGGCGCACGATTTGTATCACGCCGGCCAAATCCGGCTGCTCCGCAGATTGAATAGCAGTTAATCGGGGGCCAAGCCCGAACGCTGACCCCCGCCTCCAAGATCTGTTTTCTAGTGATGAGCCAAGAGGAACCACGCCAACACAACCACGCCCGGTACGCCCAAGGCCCACGCTAAGATGTATCTCATAAGACCTCCCACGCGTCGGGTTGCACGTGTGGTGCCAGTTCGCAGATCTGCTCGAACCCCTTTAACTAAGCGCATTTGGCGTAGCTACAACGCATCCCTTTGCTTTGTCCGCTGCGAACAGGCTCTTTTCGCCGCGCAAAATTCGCGTGCGGATATATCACTCTGCCGGATTCCTATTTGATAGTAGAGCCCTGCGACGCGACGCACTTCCATTGTCCATTTTGGCGGACGTATGTATCGGTAAACCGCTCGGTGGTGTCCACGGGCTTGCCCTTCTCCACGAACTTGGCCTTCCATCGCCCATTCACCACGGCGGCGTCCCCGTAAACATAGACCTTCATGTCGTCCACCTTCGAAGTCTCGTACTTGATCTCGCCGGACTTCATCTGAGCCAGGACCTCAGGCTTGGTGCGCGTCTTTCCTTCGCTGCTGGTCGAAATGAACGTGTCGACGAGAATCGCGGCCAGCGTCGCAGTGTCGCCTTTCATATTCGCGGCATCCCACTTTTCCTCGATCGCCTTCAGCGCCGCCTCGTCGCCTCCGCCCGACTTCTGTTGCGCAAACGCGCCAGCCCACACCATCAGCAAGCCCAAAAAACTGCAAGCAGTAATTCTCATGGAACCCTCTCCTTTCAGGTGGCCAAGCATACCAGTTCTTTTAACTCGCCATCTGGAGGCGGTCGATTTCGCGGGCTCCGGGGACTATAATTCCCTCCAGCAGCGGGTAGGGCTCAACGATGATATCGACGCAGAGTCTTGGCACGATCGTTTCTCTCTGGCGGTACCCAGTCAAGTCCATGATGGGCGAAGAGCTGAATGCTGCCGAGGTCACTAAAGGCGGATTACTGGGTGATCGCGCCTACGCGCTGGTCGATAGCTCTGACGGAAAGGTTGCAAGCGCCAAGAACCCGCGGAAATGGCCGCAGCTATTCAACTTTCGCGCCGCGCTTGCTGATGCCCCGAAAACCGGTGTGAAGACGCCGCCTGTGCGCATCACTCTGCCGGATGGCGACGTTGTCAATAGTGAGCAGCCTGACCTCCCCCAGATCTTCTCGAAAGTGCTCAAGCGTGACGTGACACTCGGCGCAATCGCGGGTCGTCGAGACGCCGTCGAAGCCGAGGAGTACTGGCCGGATATCGACGGCCTCGACCACCGCGACACTGTTACCGACTTCGGACTGCCTGAAGGTACGTTTTTCGATTGCGCCGTCGTACATCTGCTGACTACGGCCACGCTCGATCGGCTACGAGCGTTGTATCCGCAGGGACGCTTCGAGGTCCGGCGGTTTCGCCCAAACCTCGTTGTGCAAACGGGGAACGGAGAGAAAGATTTCGTGGAGAATGCTTGGATCGGGCAAATCCTCGCAATCGGGGACGACGTTCGCCTGAGTATCACTGGTCCGTGTCCGCGTTGCGTGATGACCACGCTGCCGCAGGGCGATCTCCCGGCGGATACAGGTATCCTGCGCACAGCAGCCCAGCACAACAAGGCCAACGTTGGAGTCTACGCCTCAGTGTTGCAGGGAGGTAAGGTCCGCCGTGGTGATTCTGTCAGGTTGGAGTAGAAACAAGGAGATTCAAAATGCCGTTAGCAGATAGGCCTTCTTTATACGAGAGACTTGGCGGCGTCTACAGTATCGCTACCGTAGTCGACGATCTAATCGACCGCGTTATGAGCGACGCGAGACTAAATGCAAATCCACTGGTGGACGAGGCGCACCATCGCGTCCCGCCCGCGGGATTCAAATACCTGGTAACCGAGATGGTCTGTTGGGCCTCGGGCGGCCCGCAAAAATACACGGGCAGGTCCATGGCGGACTCGCATGCCAATCTGAAGATTACCGGCCAGGAGTGGGAGGCGTTCCGGGACGATCTTCAGCAGACGCTGGATAAGTTCGCGGTTCCCGGAGACGAGCAAGCCGAACTGAAAGCGATTGTCAACAGCACCCGATCGGACATTGTGGTTGACTCCGCGTTCGGGGCGGCCGCGAAACCATAAGTCGCGCGCGTTTCAGCGCTGCAGTCGCCGCTGGATGGGTCCGGCGAACGCGCGGATCGCCGCGTCGATTTCGGGTAGTCCCAGCATCCGGCACGCCGCGTAGTACACTGCCAGGCCGACCGGGATCGATACGGCGAGATCGGCCAGCCGCGCCATCTGTGAAACGCCCAGCCACATCTCCATTCCACGAGATGAGGCGAAGATCGCAGCGCCCATGATCGACGAAGCCAGCGCAATCTTTCCAACGTGCACGGCCAGCGTACGTCCGTAAATGCCGTCGATTCGCTTACGGAGCACCGCGAACAGCACCACGAATCCGAACAGCGCGACCGCCGAAGTCGAAAGTGCCAGTCCCGCGTGGCCGAGCCCCGCAAAGCGAATCATCGTCGATGCCGCGGCGTAGTTAACCAATATCGACCCCAGACTGACCAGCATCGGCGTGCGCGCGTCATTTAGGGCGTAAAATGCGGGACTCAGGACCTTGAGCGCCGCGTAGCCCATCAGTCCGATCGCGTAGTACGATAGGGCCACCGCGGTCTGCTGCGTATCGTATAGCTGGAAGCGCCCGCCCTGATAGATCGCTCCGATAATCGATTTCCCCAGCACAATCAGCCCTACAGAAGACGGAATGGTCAGCAGAAACACGGTACCCAGCGAATTCGAGAGCGTTCGCCGGAACTCGTCCATTTCACCCCGAGCGGCGCTGCGGGCGATAGAAGGCAGCGTCGCTGATGCCATTGCTACGCCGAACAAACCCAGGGGAAGCTGCATGAAGCGAAACGCGTAGCTCAGCCAGCTCACCGGACCATCCAGGCCTCGCAGCGGGTCAGAAATGCTGGAGGCGAAATTCGTGTTCACCATCACGTTGATCTGCACGGCGGCGTTCCCGAGGATCGCCGGGACCATCAATCGCAGGATGCGCCGCAGTCCTGGATCGGACCAGTTCAGCGCGGGCCGGAAACGGAAACCGAGTCGGTGCAGGCTGGGCAGTTGCCAGACCAGTTGCAGCGCTCCGCCAAGTACGACGCCAATCGCCATGCCTTCGATCCGCGAGAGGTGCAGCAGCGGCCCCAGCCAGATTCCGAGGACGATGCCGAATCCAACCGAGCCAATATTGAAGAACGTCGAAGCCAGGGCGGGTACCCCAAAACGGTTGCACGCGTTCAGCACCCCCATCGCCTGCGCGGCCAAAGCGACCAGCAGCAGGAACGGAAACATGATGCGCGTCATGGCGACCGCCAGCTCGAATTTACCGGGGACCGCGGCGAATCCAGGAGCAAGCAGGTGAACCAGCGCGGGAGCGAAAATCATGCCCGCGGCGCACACCGCGCCCACTACGATGATCAGCGCCGTAGCCACCAGGTTGGCCAGCCGTGCGGCTTCTTCTTTGGTGCGCTTGCTGAGGTACTCGGTAAACGTGGGGACGAAGGCGCTCGAAAGCGCGCCCTCTGCGAATAGGTCGCGCGTGAGGTTGGGGATTCGGAACCCCAGCATGAACGCGTCGTAGACCAGTCCCGCGCCGAACAGACGGGCCATCACCGACTCGCGCAGCAAACCGGTGACGCGGCTCATGAACACCGCGACGGAAACCACTCCGGCCGATCGCACCACGCTCTCCGATTGGGAAAGCGGCTTGGCTACGCGTCGAGTTTCGTCACTGGCCGTATTGTTCAAGGAAATGGGCAATCGTCATGATGCCGGCGTAGTAGTTCGCCAGCTTGTACTTCTCGTTGGGCGAATGCAATCCATCGTCGGGAAGGCCGAATCCCATCAGGATGGTGGGAATGCCGAGATGCTTGGCGAAATCGCCCACAATCGGAATGGAGCCTCCGCTGCGAATGAACACCGTCTCGCGGCCCAGCACGTCGGAGAAGGCTTTGGCGGCGACCCGAATCGCGGGATGATCGGGATTCACGCTGATGGCGGGTCCATAGGCCAGCACCTTTACCTCGGTCTGAATTCCCGCGGGCGTAAACTCCTTGACCGCTTTCTTGTAAGCGGCGATTACTTTCTCCGGATCCTGCTTGGGCACCAGCCGTATGCTCACCTTGGCCGTCGCTTTTGCCGGGATCACTGTCTTGGCGCCGGCCGCGACGAATCCGCCAACGATACCGTGTACTTCGAGAGTCGGTCGGGCCCACACGCGTTCCAGCACGGTGAATCCCGGCTCGCCCGTGAGCTGTGTCGAACCGACCTCGACCTTGAGAAATTCTTTTTCCTCGAACGGCAAAGTGGACCAGGAATGCTTTTCGGCAGGCGAAGGCGGCTCGACGTCGTCGTAGATTCCGGGGATGTTGATATGGCCCTTCGAGTCTTTCAGCTTCGCCAGCAGCTCTACCAGTCCGAAGATGGCGTTGGGCGCCGCGCCCCCGTACATTCCCGAATGCAGATCCCTGGCCGGACCGCGAGCTTCGATCTCGGTGTAGATCAATCCGCGCAGGCCTACGCACAGAGTCGGGATGCCTTCGGCGTAAAGTTCGGTGTCCGAAACCAGCGCGACATCGGACTTGAGCTTGGCGGGATTCTCCGTCACATACTTGGCGATGGCCTGGCCGCTAACCTCCTCCTCGCCTTCGATCAGGAACTTCACATTTACCGGCAGTTTGCCGTTCACCGCAAACAGAGCTTCGATCGCTTTGATGTGGCTGTACATCTGGCCCTTGTCGTCGGCCGAGCCGCGAGCGTAGATGTTGCCGTCGCGAACGGTCGGCTCGAAGGGCGGCGATACCCATTCGTCCAGCGGATCGGGTGGCTGCACATCGTAGTGTCCGTAGCAAAGGACGGTCGGTTTCCCGGGCGCATGCAGCCAATCGGCGTAGACCAGCGGATGGCCCTCAGTCTGGATCACCTCGACATTTTCGAGGCCGGCAGCGTGCAGGCTGGAGGAGACGAACGCGGCGGCTCGCTGGATGTCGGAGGCGTGCTCGGGAAGAGTGCTAACGCTGGGGATGCGGAGGAAGTCCTTCAGCTCAGAGAGCAGCCGGTCCTTGTTGGTTTCGACAAAGGTGTTCGTGGAGAGGGACACACTCCATTATAAGTGCGAGTCGCTTACGGGCTGGTGGACTTTTTGCCGCCTGCGAGTGCCACCGCAGCTCCTACGCCGCCGCCGGCCGCTGCCACCGCGATACCGATCTTGGCGCCCTTGGACAGCCCTGTGTGGCTCGGGGTGGTTGGAGTAGTCGGCGCTGGCGGCTTCGCGCTGGCGGGAGTTGGGGCGGCGGCCGCGGGCACGTCGGTTCTTGCGTTCAGCGCAGCCGCAACGCTCAGGCATCCGCCTTGCGACTGGGGTGCGATGGCCGCGACATTCATGACGCTGGTAGCCGGAGCCACGCTGGGCCGTGCGGTCGAAATCGCGCCACGGGCTTCGACGCGATTGCCGACGTTGGCCGCCAGATCCGGTCCGGAAAGTTCGATCACCTCTTGCGTGGTCTGATCCTGCAACAGGAAGCGTCCGTCCTTATACACCATGCAGCCGGCATGCACAGTCTGCCCCTGTGCCGCCTGCATCGCAACCCCGCGGAACGGAGCCCGGATCAAATTCGCGTTATTCAAAACGCGCGCTTCGAAAGATCCCGGAGCAGCCAGTTGTGCCGCGCCCTTTTCCAGAATCAATCGGTTCTGCCAGATGCGCGCGCGCGATCCCGCTCCGAGCTGCACCTTCACGCCGTTCCGCAACGCCAGCTCCGAGGAAGCCGAGCTGGTTTCGATCGTCACACCGTCGAATAGCGTGGCGTTGCCCCAAACCTCGGATCCCTCCACGCTAAAATGACCGCTGGCGGTGACGATTCCGATGGCGGGCGCTGCCAGTGCGATCGCCGAAAATATTAAAGAGGAAAAAGCGCTTCGTGCAAACACTGGAATCAGTATACGGTCACTCGCGGCGAAGCGCCAAGAAAATTTCGCGGCAAGAAATTTTTGCGTGATTCAAATGTATTACGCTCATCGGGCATTGACGGTTTTCTTGCTCCTGGCGCTTGCGGCGGCGGCCTGGTGGTCGATTCGTTTAGCGCGCGCCGATGCAGCGTTTCGGCAGCGTACGCCGATAGATGTCGCACGCGCAATCGAGCTGGCGCCGGAGAACGGCGAATATCTGGCGACCCTTGCATTACAAGCCGAATACAGCGGGCAGGATTCTACTGCACTATTAGAGGAGATCGCGACGCTGAATCCGCGTTCATCGGCGCCCCGAATCCGCTTAGGCTTGGCGGCCGAGCTGCGCGGCGATGCGAAACAGGCCGAGCAATGGTTCCTTGACGCGTATTCCGTCGATCGCCAGTTCGAAACACGCTGGACGCTGGCGAACTTCTATTTCCGCCAAGGCCGGCCCGACGACTTCTGGACCTGGATGCGATCCGCGCTCGAGATGTCGTACGGCGACCGGAGCGCCATATTCGATTTGTGCTGGCAGATGACCAGCGATGCGAACCAGATTCTTGAGCGCGCTATTCCCGATCGTCGCGAAGTCGCAGCTTCGTATTTGGCGTATGCGCTGAACCAGCATCGCCGGGGGGCTATCGCGGGTGCAGCGAACCGGCTCGCAAACATGCGCACGGCCGACGATTCGCCGCTGCTCTATGCTGCTATCGATACGTTGCTGGATGCGGGCGATGCGCGATCGGCAGCCGACCTGTGGCAGGCTCTCGGAAATCCCCCGCCGGCGGGAATCACCCATCCTAATTTTGAGGAGGCGCGCATTGGCCACGGATTCGACTGGCGGATCGCCGAGACGCCGGGCGTGACCCACATAGCGCTCGATGCGCAGCCTGGGCACCGTATCCGCTTCAGCGGCCAGCAGCCCGAATCGTGCGAGCTGCTGCGTCAGGTCGTCGGAGGACTTCGTGCCGGCGCTGCCTACGAGCTGCACTGGGAAGCGCGCACGCAAGGAATTGCTTCATCCACTGGATTCGAGTGGAGGATCGCCACCCGAACAGGCCAAGTCGCACGCAGCGAAGATTGGTCCGCAGGCAAGATGCTCTTCACTCCCGATACGGATCACGCAATTCTGGTGCTGGAGTATCACCGGCCGGAAGGACAGGTTCGAACAGAAGGGCAGCTCGACTTAAGACAGGTCGTTACTTCTTCATCAGAATGAAATTGCCGATCGCGATTTTATTAGGCCTCGGGACGGTTTGAAAATTCACTTCCAGCAAATTGAACGCCGGGCCCGGAATCAGTTCCACGGTGCCTTGCGTGCCATCGCTGGTCACCAACGGGAAACGCTGGCTCCCTGAGCCGCGGAAGTCGCCCTGAAAATCGAATCGGACCAGAGGATCGGCGGCGCTGCCGGAGGCCAGCTTGAATCGCCCGAACAGAGTGCCGTCGGCGTGGCCATTTTGTTCGTGAATCACCAGGTCGACGAACTCGGGCTGCGCTCCATGAAAAACGCCGTTGACCATCGGGTAGGTCCATGCGCCCACAAAGCGGGTCATCGGAACCGGAGTAACGGAATCGGGCCGCGGTGTGACCGGAGTGATGTTGACGCGGGGCGAAGGCGCATTTGCGACTTGAATTGCCTGAGCCAGCTTTTCATAATAATCGCCCCACGCTGCGCCCTCTTTTTCCATTTGCGCAACGGCCTCTGAGAGCTGCGAAGTCTGGTCGCCGAATGCTCCGGCCGTTTTGGAGCGCGCCGGCTCCAGCGCTTCGGCAGCTTGCGAGGTCGCCGCAACCGTCTTCTGGCGCACCTGGATGGCTTGGTTCAGAGCGGCGAGCGCATCCCGCTCGCGCTCCAGAGACTGACGCAATTGCTGGATTCCGCGGTCGGGATCATTCGCGAACCGGGCGATGGTCCTGGTGACCGTTTGCGATTCGCGGTCGACCAGTGCCGCAACAGCCGGCGCCAAATCCACCGGCGGACGCGTGGTGGCGATCTGCAATACCTGTCGTCGTTGCGCGGCGTCCTGGGCAGCGGATTTCAGGTAGGAAGCGCGGCTGGCTTCGAAACTCGCCGCTGCGGATGCTGCGCGATCCACCTGCGAAAGCAGCGCTGTTCCGCCGGTGCCGGCGTCGCGCTCCAGGTTGGCATGCGCCTGCCGCCAGGCACCGTAGGTCTGGCGATAGGCTTCGCGGCCGGTCTGGCCGATGAGGCCGGCGGCGCCAAGAATCACCAGGCCGGTTACTAGAAGCCGGGAGGACTTCATTGCTTCCCCTTGCTTCGTGCCGGACCGGCCTGCGTGATGGAGCACTCGGTTTGCGCCCGTGCCAGGCGCGCCGCGTAGTATGCGTTCCATCGCGCCCGTTCAGCTTCGAACGCGACGGATTCATCGCGCAGCGCCGCGTCGCGAGCGTCGAACTTCGCCACCAGGTCGCGCAACATCACCACGGCTGCATCCGCGGCTGCGGCCTGCTGTTCCGCCGACGTCGCCCGCTGGCGAACCATGGCCGCAATCTGTTCCAGAAGCTTCCGCGAATCCTCGAGCGAAGAACGTTGTCTGACGCTCTGTGCCAGCGCATCGGACTGCGTGTCCACGGCGGTTTGTTCCTGACCCGCATCGGCGCGCTCCAGCGCGGCTTCCACCGCTCGCCTTTCTTCAGAGTTGAGCAGGATCTTGGCGGACGCGGTTTCGGCGAAGGCCTTGGCGGTAGCTGCCCTGAGGTAATCCGCCAGCGCAGCGAGACGCGCTTCGGAAGCCCGGCTCACCTCCGTAATCCCGGCCGCGTAGCGGGGATCGCACGGCAGGATTCGCGCCATCCGCTCACTCAAGTCTTTGGCAAGCGATTCCCACTGGTCGTGGCGCTTCTGCGCCGTCTGCTCGAGCGCAGTAAGATCGGGCGGGGTCTGCGCAAACGCCGCGGCGCAAAATAGGATGCCCAGCCGGGCTGCGCGCTTCATGAAGCTTCTATTATTTCACTCCGCCCATCAGCCTGGTGACCGGGCGCGAGATCAGTAACAGAATCAATCCCACGGCGATGCCCAGGCCGCCCGCATATCCGACGAGTTTGTCGAGAGGCATCGATTCGTAGAACGACGCCATGCGGCCGGCGAAAAAGTTTCCAACGGAGATCGAGAGAAACCAGACGCCCATGGTCAGTCCGGCAATTCGCGCCGGGGCAAGTTTGGTGATGGCGCTCAGCCCGACCGGGCTGAGGCACAGCTCGCCGACAGTGTGGATCAGATAGACCGCGGCCAGCCAGAGAGGGCTGACTCGTCCGCCGTCGCCGGCCGCCCGCGCGGCAAACACCATCACGACAAAACCGCCGCCCGCGCCCAGTAAGCCGATCGCAAATTTTGTGACCAGCGACGGATCACGGTCTCCCATCCGGATCCACAACCAGGCCAGGAACGGGCCCAGCAAATAAATGAAGGCGGAGTTGAGCGACTGGAACCAGGAAGAAGGGAACGCGAAGCCGAACAGCCGGTTGTCCGTGCTGCGGTCCGCGAACAGATTTAGCGTGGAGCCGGCCTGTTCGAAAATCGACCAGAACAGCGCCGAGGCCACGAACAGCACCAGAATGACGTAGATCCGTTTCTTCTCGACGGGGTTGAAGTCTTTGGATAGAATCAAACCGCCAAACGTAACGACCACGGCAATCAGCAACAGGGCGGCGAAGCCGTCCGCCACCGTTGCCACCGATACTCGCAGCAGGAACAGAGTTGCAACCGCCACCATTAGCGCGCCAGAGCCTAGAACGAGAATCCGGCGGTCCCTCGCGTTGGCGACCACAGCGGGCTTGTGGCCTGCTTCGCCCAGATACTGACGGGTGATTCTGAATTGAATCAGGCCTGCCAGCATAAACAAGCCGGCCAGGCCGAAGGCGTAGCGATAATCGATCGTCTGGCCGATGTATCCGCAGATCAAAGGCGCGATACCGGCTCCGATGTTGATGCCGACGTAATACAGCGTGAATCCCGAATCGCGCCGGATATCGTCCTGCCTGTACAGAAAGCCCACCAGCGTGGTGCAACTGGTTTTCAGGAATCCGGTGCCGATGGCCATCAGCAGCAGCGATGCGATGAACGTGCCCATCGCCGGAAGCATCAAACCGAAGTTTCCGGCCGCGATCAGCAGGCCGCCCAATATCACGGCGCGCTGGTGACCGAGGAAGCGGTCGGCCATCCATCCAGCCGGAAGGGCAAAGACATACGCGCAGGAAGTGTAGAGTCCATACAGCGCGCCGGCGATGGCCACGTTCAATCCCAGACCGCGCTGGTCCACGGACGCAGTCATATATAAGATCAGGAGTGCCCTGATGCCGTAGTAGCTGAAGCGCTCCCACATCTCCGTGAAGAAGAGGACCGAGA
>JAOAPR010000075.1 GCA_025463005.1 Bryobacterales bacterium
TGTAAACGCCGGGCAGTCCAAACACGGCGTGTTCACCAACCGGCCCGAGACGCTGACGAATGATTTCTTCGTCAACCTGCTCAACATGAATACGAAGTGGCAGGCCTCCTCTACAACCGAAGGCGTGGTTGAGGGGCGCGATCGCGCGACGGGCGAAATCAAATGGACCGGCACCCGGGTCGACCTTGTCTTTGGTTCTAACTCTCAGCTCCGGGCCGTCGCGGAAGTCTATGCATGTGACGATTCGAAAGAGACGTTTGTGAAAGACTTCGTGGCTGCGTGGAACAAGGTGATGAACCTCGATCGCTACGACCTTGCCTGAGTTGGGCGGAAAAGAGAGCTGTCAACTCGGTACCAATCCCCGTTCCTGATGGTGGATTGGAAAAACCGAAGTTCGTCGCTTTTCGTGGCTCGCTAGGGCCGGATCGCGCGCCCTCGATCGCGCTTCTTAACTTCGCAACGACCGTTCGCCTAAGCCTGGATCAGCAGTTTGAAATGCGACCGGACCGGAATGCACATGGTCTTCCAGCTCCGTATTCGTAATAATTGGCGCCCCGGGGCATCAGACAAGAAGATCGCTGACGAGATCGAGAAGTTGTCCGTTTGTCTGCTACGAAGCGGTCGGCCGACGTCGGCACGGATCACGTATATGGGATCGAGCGCACTACGCTGCCAGGCGCGTACGGGCACAATAAGAGGAAGATCGGAAGGATACTGCTCTTCCTGATCGTAGGTACTTTTCAAGGTGAGGAACGGATGGACCATCGATTACGGAACCCCCGCTCGCAAAGTTCCAGAGGATATTTCCGCTTCTCGTGTCTAGCGCGTACATCTGCCCTGAATAAGAGCCCGCATACATGATGCCGTTCGCAACACTCACCGAGCCAGTGTCAATGGTGCCTGCGGGGATTTACAAACGTTCTCCTTATCCGGATACATCACCGATCTGCACACTCAGCATGGAAATCGATCCTCCATCGACACCTTCAACTGGGAACTTAATCACATCAGTTGACTGCCGCGCACCAAGCACATACAACAGCGGCAAGTAGTGGTCCGGTGTCGGAACCGAGAGTAGCGCATCTGCTCCGAGCGTTTCGTAAGCGATCAACGGCACGTTCTCACCTGCCAGCATCAGCTCCTTGGCTTGCTCTTCGAAGCGAATCGCCCAATCGTAGGGGTCGGGGGCATGGCGTCCCCAGGCGTAGGCGTGCAAGTTGTGAACTACGTTTCCGCTGCCAATGATGAGAACACCCTCCTCACGAAGCGGCGCGAGCTTTTGACCCACTTCGAAGTGGAACGTGGCCGGTCTTGCCTCATCGATGCTGAGCTGAACCACCGGGATGTCGGCGCGAGGATAGGCGTGGCGAAGCACAGACCACGTGCCATGATCAAGGCCCCAGGAATGATCCAGCTCCACGGCCAGGGGTCGCAGCAGGTTCTGTACACGCTTGGCAAGCTCTGGATCACCCGGCGCCGGGTATTGGACTTGATACAACTCCCGCGGAAACCCTCCAAAATCATGGATCGTCCGCGGCGAAGTGCTGACCGTGACGCCCGTTCCAGCAACGAACCAGTGTGCAGAAATGGAAAGAATCGCTTTGGGCTTCGGTACCTGCAATCCCATACGGCGCCAGGTGGCAGTGTAGGTGTTCTCGATCAGCGCGTTCATGGGATTACCGTGGCCGAAGAAAATTGCGGGAAGCATCCAGCGTTCTCGTCCGAGAGTCTAGCAAACTAGAGAGAACTACTGTGCCGACTCTTCCGTTACCAAACGGTATCCCACCCCGGGCTCGGTCTGCAGGTACTTAGGGCGGGCCGGGTTACCCTCCAGCTTGCGACGCAGCTGGGCGATATAAACGCGGAGATACTGAGCCTGTTCGGTGTGGTGCGGTCCCCACACTTCGTTTAGCAGCTGGCGCTGCGTAAGGACCTTCCCGGCGTGCTGGATCAGGACCTGAAGCAGCTTGTATTCGTTGGGCGTCAGGTGGACCTCCTGCGCGTCCACCCGCACCACCCGTTTTTCGAGGTCCACCTCAACTGCGCCGAAACGCACCACCGAGCCGGGACCATCCGCGCGGGCGCTGGAACGACGCAGAGCGGCGCGAATCCGGGCCAGCAGCTCGCCCACCGCGAACGGCTTCGCGACGTAGTCATCGGCGCCCAGGTCGAGCGCTGCGATTTTGTCTTTCTCCTGGCCGCGCGCGGAAAGCACCAGGATGGGAATTTGGCCCCACTGGCGGACGCTGCGAATTACCTCCAGGCCGTCGCGGTCGGGAAGCCCGAGATCCAGTAAAATCAGATCCGGTAGACGCGATGTGGCCTGCACCAGGCCCTCCTCAGCCGTCAGTGCTTCCTGCAACCGATAGCCCTCGGAGTCGAGCGCCGCTCGTAGAAACCTGCGTATCTGCGCATCGTCCTCGATAAGTAGAATCAGCGGCTTCATTTCCTGGATTCCAAGGGGAGGCGAATGAGAAATATGGAGCCGCCTCCGTCGCGCGGGAGGGCCTGAATGGTTCCGCGATGCGCCTCAATAATGGCGCGGCAGATGGGAAGCCCGAGTCCGGCGCCGCGCACGTTGTCGGACACATTGCCGGACTGGCCGCGGTAAAACTTCTCGAAAATACGCTCTTCCTCGCCGGCAGGAACGCCGGGGCCGCGGTCTCGAACTTCGAGGATGACCGCCCCGTCTTTTTCGAACGCTGCCAGTTCGATGGGCGTTCCAGAAGGCGTGTACTTGACGATGTTCTCCAGCAAATTCCACAATACCTGCCCCAGCAGCACATCGTCCACGAACACCATGGGGAGATTTTCGGCAAGCTCGGTAATGACCGTGCGGCCTTCGAGCTGTGACTCCATACGCTGGAGCGCGGTTCCAACGATTTCCTCCAGCGGATAAAAGTCGCGGCGTAGCTCCACACCGCCGGATTCGAGCCGCGTCATATCGAGCAGATTGCCGACTAAGCGGCTGAGACGGTCGGCTTCGTCGGAGATGCTTTCGAGCAGCTCGTCGCGCGTTTCGGGCGGCAGCCGGCCGCCCTGCGAGCGCAGCGTGGAGGCGGCGCCCGTGATGGAGGCGAGCGGAGTACGAAGGTCGTGCGACACGGCGCTCAACAGGGAGCTGCGCATTTGCTCGGTCTGCATGTGGAAACGCGTTTCCTCCGCCGCTCTTTGGCTCATGGTTCGTTCGATCGCGAGCGCCGTCTGGCCGGCGAACACTTCGAGCAGGTGCTGTTGCTCCGGTGCGAAGATGCGGCCCTCCACATTGAGCGCGACATCGGGCAAAACGGCCAAGACGCCGAAAGTTTCGCGCGCGCCGCGCAGCGGAAGATAGAGCGCGGTGGCGTCGGGAAATGTGCCAGTGCGCAATCCGGCTTTGTGGCCGTTATCGAAGACCCACTGGGCGATGGATTCCTCGGACGGCGGCACGGGCAACACGTCGGAAGTGCGGCGGCGGAAGGAGAGCCGGCCGTCCTCCGGCAGGAACATCACAGCGCGCGCGCCGAAGACTTCCTCCGCGAGCGCGGTGGCGGCTCTGGCAGCCTCAAAAACACGGGTCTCACCGGCCAGCCGGCTCGACAAACGGTACAACGCTTCCGTGCGGGCCTGGGCCGCGGCCGCGTGCGCCGCGTGCTCCCGCAGCCGTACGGTCTGCGTGCTGATTACCAGCGCGACAATCAGCATTCCGGCAAACGTCAACACGTATTGATAATCGGAAACGGCGAAGGTCAGGTATGGCGGCACGCAAAAGAAATCAAAGGCCGCCACGCTCAGAAACGAGGAGATCACCGAGATTCGGCGGCTGCAGCGCATGGCGACGGCCACCACGCCGCCCAAATAGATCATCGCGAGATTCGTGGGAGCCAGGGTGTCGCGCAAGAGCACGGTGGCGACGGTGGCGGTCGCAACGATGGCGACTGCCAGGATTGTTTCTCGCGTCAACGTTCTGCTGGCCGCCACGCCGTCCCACAGTATCAGGTCCAGGTCAGGTTTCGTTGGGTTTCTGGATTTCGTTCTCCAGGGAGTCCAGAATATCGCCGCGACGACCGCCCTCCAGATCATGCTCGAGCCTCCGGAGAGCCATGCCGACGACGTCACGGTGGTGCAGCCGGGATCCGACGCTCGAATTCGCGCAGAGCCGCAGCCAGATGCGATGCAGGCGGTCGACGTCCTCGGGCCATAATCGGGGCGGATGAGGTCCCAGGTTTACGTAAACCGAGGGGCGGTCCGGATTGGTGATTTCGAGCGAAAAAGCGTGCCGCGGCTCAGGCAAGCGCTCCCAGGCCAAACCGATGCGGCTCGCCAGCTCCTCCGAAGCCATGCGTGAGGATACGCCGACTACCAGCTTGGACGCCTGGAGCCGTGCGGCAGTTTGCACCATGGCGTCAAACGGATCGATCGCCGGCACCACCAGTAGCTCCACGCTCTTGCCTTGCTTTTCAGCCACGGAGACCACGTGCGAGAACAGCTCCTGCTCGTCGCGGGCAAACAGTTGTTCCTCGCGCAGATCGTATTCGGCGGCGCCCGTTGAAAGAGGGCGGACCGTCATGACCACGATGTCATGACGGCGCAGGTTAGTTTTCTCGAGAACTTTGTTCAGGTGCCACAGCCGCCGGAAATCGCGAACGGCCACCAGCACGGATCCAGGGCGCGCATGCAGGGATACCGAGGTGATCTCGGACTGGTGATCCAGATTGAATTTTTCCAGATCCGCGCGATGCTCTTTCTTCCTGCGGGCATTAATGCGTTCGGAGATCAGGAACAGGCCGTACAGGACAATGGTGAAAGAGACGCCGTAAATGGTGGCGATCTTCTTCGAAAACAGGTTCGCGATGGCGACCAGGAACAGCATCAAGGTGGTCGCGCCCAGACCTACCGGCAATTCAATTCGCCCCAATTTCAAATTGAACGGGAACTTATACTCCTGGTCGTGGCGCTGGTAGCGAAGCACCAGCACTCCCAGCGCCTTGAGCGCGAAGCTCCATACCACGCCGAACGCGTAGGCTTCGCCCAGCAGGAGCATGTCGCCGCGGCTGGCGATGATGGTCGCGATCTGGAGCAGCGCCATCAGGCTCAGAATCCGGTAGGTGGTCCCATACTTGGTGTGGGGCCTGCGGAACCAGTCCAGCAGCACGCCGTCCTCGGCCACCCGGTTCATGACGCCGTTCACGCCGATGAGAGAAGTATTCACGGCTCCGGCAAGAATCAGCACGCCGACAATCACCACAAAGACGTGAAACGCGAGCTTGACGGCCGCGGGTCCGGCGAGATTCTCCACTACGCCGCCGATCAGGTTGTCGTAATAGCTGCTCCGAACCGCATCGGGAATGATCATCACCGCGAAAACGGAGATCACGCCGGTGCAGATCAGGCAGTAGGTGCAAACGACGTTGCCGGTGAGGCGCAGGTTCTTGAGCTTGGGATAGGCAAGCTCGCGGTAAACCTGGGCGAGCGTCTCGAATCCGCTCATCGCGAGGATCGAGTGGCCGAAAGCCACGATGAGCACTACAAAGGAAATCTGCGCCCAGAATGTCCCATCGAGCCATCCCAGTGATTCCTTGGTCAGGTGGATGTTGGATGGTGTTGGCGGCGGTGGCAATGTCGCCCCGCCCCGCATCACCAGGGTTAGCGGGCACCAGATCAGGAGGATCACCACCATCACCGTGGTGATCTGCATGATGCGCAGGGCTTTGGTGCTGGACTCCGGGACGCCCTTGATGTTGCTCCACCAAAAGTACACGGTGACGACTACGCTGAAGAACACCGCGAACGAATTTGGATTGGTCCGCCAGGTTTGGTGCAAGGCTTCGCTGATTTCGTTGAGCAGGCGGCCCAGGTATTGGCCGGCGCTGACCACGCTGATGGGACCGGTGAGAATGTAGTCCACCACCAACGCGGATACCGAAAGCTTCGCTACGGTGGGTCCCATGCTGTCTCGCACGACCACGTACACGCCGCCGCGCACGAACATGCTGGAGCTTTCCATGTACACGGAGCGGACGGCATAGCTGAACAGCATTACCGCCAGCACCATCCAGGGCGCGGACTTGCCGATGGCCTGCTCGGCGATGCCTCCGATGTAGTACATCGTTGAGGCCATATCGTTCAGCACGACGGCGGCCGCTTGCCAGACCGAGATGAACGTAAGCGCGACCGTTGTAGCGACGACCACTTTGGTGGTCCCGGAAGCTATCCCGGTATTTTGCGGGGCAGTTGAAGTCTGCGGATTCATGCGGTCACTACCAGCACACGGCAGCCGTCGCGACGCAGAATTCTGGTCAGATTCCGCTCCCAGGAAGGCCACCAGGGCCACTTTCGCGCGCCGACAATCACAACCGAATCGGGCGGCAGCGCGCGGCGAACGGTTTCGCATCGATCCCGGCAAAGGTAGATTTCGATAGTAGTGTCCGCGTCATCGCAGCCCTCAGTCATGGACTCGATCAAACGCTCGGTGAATTCCACGGAGACGGGCGGATCTGCCAGCGGCAGAGGATACGGGACCACTTGGGTAACCATCAGCGTGATGCGGGCGCTTAGCGTGCGGGCCAGGTTTCTGGCCGCTGTCAGTGCAACTGCGGTCCTGCGCAGATCGGTAAAGATGACCTTGACATCGAGCTTGCGGCCACTATCGGCGGGATAGAGCGCCTCCGGAGCATGATCCTGATACTTGAGGCGAACTGTTTCGTGAGCCATCAATTCCAGCCTAGAGACGCGCATCTTAAGGCCGTGTCAATATCGAGGCCGAGGGTATAAAGAAAGTGTTAAGAGAGCGCCTCTGGATAGCGTGGATCGATGCCGACGCAGGATCAGAGCTTCCCAGCAAGCCAAAACGAATCAGCTCATATATCATAGATTGGTCTTTATCATCTGACACAGAAAGAACTGGAATGAAAAAACGCACCTTGACCATTCAAGCCTGCCTGATGCTGGGAGCGGTTGCATCGCTATCTGCACAGGACCTCACGATCACCAATGCGCGTATCATTGTCGCCAACGGCACCGTAATAGAGCGCGGATCAATCGTGGTGCGCGCGGGAAAGATCGTTTCCGCCGCTTCCGGCGCGCCATCCGCCGCGACCGGCAGAAGCATCGACGCCAAAGGCATGACTGCCATGCCTGGATTCATCGATGCACATCGGCATATCAATACAGGACCCAACGAGAAGGCGCAGATGCAGGCGCTTCTCGAAGCCGGTTACACGACCATTCTGTCCGGAGGCGGTCCGGCGGAAGGAAACATCACGCTTAGGGATCACATCGAGAAGGGCCTGATCAATGGACCCCGCATCATCCCGTCCGGGTCGTTGAGGCTGAACAATAACACCCCTGAAATGGCTCGCGCCGAGATACGGAAGATGGCCGAGCTTGGAATCAAGTTCACGGGCGAAATAGCACTTACTCCCGTCCCGGGGCCGAGCGAAAAAGAAATCGAAGTTCTCAAAGCGGTTGTGGACGAGGCGAAGAAGGTTGGCATTATGGTCCAGGTCCACGCGGTGAGTTCCCGGGCCATGGTGGCCGCCGTCGAGGCGGGTGTGCCCCTGCTGGTTCACCTTCCCAACAAGGACTGGGTCAGCAAAGAAGACGCAAAGAAAGTGGCTGCCGCGGGTGTGAAGGTGTTGGGGACGGTCGGCTTCGGATCACCGGTATTCGGGGTGTTTGCGGATGACAACAAGGCGCGATTCCGGGATGGGAAGGCGTGGCCCGAAGGAATCGTCGACGGGGTCCGTCTCGGAGAGGAAGCGGGATACATGCCGGTGAATGCGCGTACGGTCTGGGATGCGGGCGCCATCCTCGGCTACTGCACCGATACAACCTATGACCCGAAAGCCGGGCTGGACCATGAGCTGAAGATCCTCAACGTGATGTTCTCGATGCCGGACCTTATCAGGATGATGGGGCCAAATACGGCGTCGTACATCCAGATGAGCGACCAGCTCGGTACGCTGGAAGCCGGCAAGCTGGCCGACCTCATTCTTGTCGACGGCAATCCGCTTGAGGGCTATTGGAACTGGCTGAAAACCAAGGTAGTGGTCAAGGGCGGTGTAATTGTGGTCGATAAACGCTAGCGTGCCAGGAAATGGTTTCCACTGAGAGCATCGCGAACACTCGAATTGGCTTGCGGTGCACGCTGCTGCGTGCAATAGTGTGACGATGCAGCAGCAGATCATGAGGGCGCGCATGTGTTTTGACTCTTCCGCTTGCGTTGCGCTGCCGACGGCCGGTAGCAACTCCGCGGCCCTGAGCACTAGTCTAGGAGGCAAACTTGGCTAAGAAGGATGCGGCACATGGACTCTGGCGCAGACAATTCCTCGGCGGCGCCGGTGCGCTCGCCTTCACTGGCTTGAGCGGCGCGAAACTACTCGCGCAGCAGCCCGCTACAGCGACAACAGCCGTCGCGGATCTTGTCATGGTGAACGGCAAGATCCATACAATGGACCCCAACAATCGGGTCGTCTCGCAGGCGCTGATCCAGAACGGCCGCTTCGCCGCAGTCGGGAACAACGTCGCCGTGCCGCGTGGCGTCAGGCGCATTGACCTGAAGGGGAAGACCGTAATTCCCGGCCTCATTGATGCGCACAACCACATCGTTCTGGTCGGAAACCGGCCAGGATGGCACACGCCGCTGGAGCATGTCTTCACTATTCCGGATGCGATTGCGGCACTGAACGCACGCGCCGCCGAGGTGCCCCGCGGCGAGTTTATTACTACCGTCGGCCCGGTGTCGGCGATGCAGTTCATGGAACGTCGTTTGCCGACGCTGGCCGAGCTGGACGCGGTCGACCGCCCGGTCTACATCCAGGCGGCGCAAGGCGGCACGAGAACTAACACCCAGGGTAAGGTATGGCTTGAGGCCAGGGGCGTGATGGTCGCGGCGGATGGCGCGATCACCGGACCGTCGCTTGCAAACTCTCTACAGGCAATGCGCAAAGAACTTCTCACCCCGGAGACAAGGAAGCGATCCGCGCTCGATGCCCTGAAATATTACGCGAAGCTGGGCATCACGACGCATCGCGACTGCGGCGCATTTCATGCGGACCTTCCCTCCGGCGGCGTCGCCAACGAGAACACCTACACGATGCACAACGCGTTTCTCGCGCTTCACCGAGAGGGCACGATGCCGGCTCGCTTGCGGATCGACTTTTTGCACCAGGACTCCGCGACTGCGAATCCGCCCCTGCCGACGCTGTCCGCACGTCTGAAGAACTCGTTTCCATTCTTCGGCGATGAATGGATCAAGACAGGCGGCATCGGTGAATTCACGGGCGGCGGAGTCGAGGGCCTAAGGGCTATCGCCAAAGCTGGATGGCGCGCCGAAGATCACGCGCTCAGCCTCGCCATGGTCACTAACCTTATAAAGGATCGCGAGACGGTCAACGCGGAGATCCCACTTTCCGGTCTGCGCTGGATTATCTCCCACGTGCCGGAGTTCCCCATGGATCTGGCGAACCGAATGAACGCCATGGGGATGGGCGTGCTCCTCGGCTGGGGACCGTTGCGCACCGGAACCAACGTGGGGCCGCCCTATCGGATGCTGATGACTCATCCCATCAAGAAGGGTTACCACTCCGACGGCGGCGACATCACGATCATCAATCCGTGGGTTAACTTCTCCACGATCACCACCGGCAAGAACCTCGCGGGCCAGCAAATCCTCGGCGACCAAACGCTCACGCGCCAGGAAGTGCTCTGGCTAGCTACGGCCGCCAACAAATGGTTCATCGAGGAGGACGATCTCGGCTCAATTGAGATCGGCAACCACGGTGACCTAGCGGTGCTTGACAGAGACTGCTTCGCAGTGCCCGATGAAGACCTCAAACATACGCGATCGTTGTTGACGGTTGTCGGCGGCAAGGTCGTCCACAACGACGGAGTCTTGTAGGGGTTGCCATCCCAGGTTCCCACGCATATACTTACTGACCGACCATTGCACACAGGTGTCCGCATAGATCGCTCACGATCTTATGCGCGAAGGGGGGTCAGTTTATGCGATTAGAGTTAGCCCTGGTATGTCTCTTCCTTGTCAGTCTGATGGTATTCGGCCAAGGGGGCGGCGGAACTATCACCGGTACCGTTAACGATCCGGCGGGCGCGGTTGTTCCCGGAGCGACCGTGGAAGCTAAGAACACCGAAACTGGCGTAGTTTTCTCCGTGGTGTCGACCAACACCGGGAATTATACGATCTCCCAGTTGCCAATCGGCACCTATGTCGTTACAGTTACGGCGGCGGGATTCAAAACGTACACCCACACAAATCTTGCCATCGCGGCGACCCAGGTCATAAAGGAAGACATCGCTCTGCAAGTGGGAACCGCCGCAGAGGCCGTGACCGTCACCGCTGAAGCCACACTGCTGGCGACCCAAACCGGCGAGCTGACCCACAACGTCACGCTATCGCAAATGGACAATCTTCCTCTATTGGGCGTCGGGGTAGCCAGTTCCGGTCCCGCCGGCATCCGAAATTCCTTCAACGTGGTGGAGTCACTTCCGGGTCTGGTCTCAAGTACGTTCGTACCCGGCTATAACACCATGAATTTCGACGGCCAGGGCACCTTGCCATCGATCCGTATCGAAGGCCAGGACGCGACGCCTCACGCGCTGTTTTATCAAGCCATCGCCCAGCCGGGCGTAGACGCGGTTCAGGAAGTCGCGTTCCAGACCAGCAACTACGCTCCCGAATTCGGAACTACGGGATCCGTACTCATCAACTTCACTATGAAGTCGGGCACGAACCAATATCACGGCAGCGGCTACGACTACTTTGTCAATGAAGCTCTGAATGCCGGCAGTCCTTACAGCGTGAACACCTCTGGCGCGGGAAAGGTCCGGCTGAGAAACCGCCGCAACGATTTCGGCGGCACCCTGGGCGGACCCGTCTACATCTCGAAAATCTATAACGGGCGCAACAAGACCTTCTTCTTCTTCAACTATGAAGAGTTCCTCGAAAACACGCTGATTACCAATACCGATACGGTACCCACGGCCGATTATTTGAACGGCGATTTCAGCAGAATCTCACCCATCGGAGGTTGCAGTCTCTGCGCCGGCCTCGGGATTCCGACCACCCCATTAGGCGGGACTCAACTGGATCCCTTGGGCAACCAGCTCTTCGCGAATGAGATTTACGATCCCCGCACACGAGCCGTGGCCACCTCCGGTCCTCTGGCCGGCCAGGGATACGCCCTGCCGTTTCCGGGCAACAGGATTGATCTAACGCGCTTCGATCCGGTCACGAAGAATTTTCTAGGTCTGCTCCAGACACTCGGAGTGAAGGCCCAGAACTCCAATCTCACCGGGAATTATCTCGGGATCGTCCCAAGTTCACGCTACTCGGTCATTCCCTCGTTTAAGGTCGATCATAGTCTCTCGAGCAAGGACAAGTTGTCCTTCTATTATCAGGAGACCAATCTCCAGGACCAGGTCTCCGTTGGTGGTCCGCAAGGCGCGGATGGCCTGCCGCTTGAGATCGGCGGGTACCGCGGAACGTTCATTACCGGCTGGGTCGAGCGGCTGAACTACGACCGCACCCTTACGCCGACCCTTCTATTGCACCTTGGCGCGGGCTACTATTACACCAAGTACAGCGACGCGGCGGCCTTTCTAAATTTCGATCCCGCGCAGTTCGGGCTTAGTGGCTTCGTACAACACCGCCAGTTTCCCTCCATCACAGGGATGTCGAGCCCTCTCTACGGAGGCATGCAAAACATGGGGACCCTCAGCCAAATCCAGAGCCTGTACCACGACAATAAGCCCTCCTTTAACGCCAATGCGACGTGGGTGCATGGCAAGCACACCTATAAACTTGGCGCCGAGATGTATCTTCAGGGATCTCCCATACAGAACTTTGCTGGTGTTACGCTGGCGACCGGAACCAATGCGACGTCGGCTCCCTTCACTCCGGCCAACAGTCTAAACGGATTTACCACCGGCTTTGGCTTCGCCAGTTGGCTGCTGGGCGACTATAACTCCACTAACCAGGCCGCGCCGAACGATACGCGTATGGGGTATCAGCAGTGGGCGCTGTTCATTCAGGACTCCTGGAAGGTGACTCGCAAACTCACCGTAGATTACGGCTTGCGTTGGGATTATGCGAGTCAGCCGCATGAGCAATACGGGCGCTTGGGACAACTCGATCTGACTGCGCCGAACGCCAATGCCGGCGGCCACCCCGGAGCGACAAAGTACGCAAGCACGTGCAATTGCGAATTCTACCAGTCCACCTATCCTTACGCCATTGGGCCGCGCATCGGCGTCGCGTATCAGATCAATTCCAAGACGGTGCTTCGTGGCGGATGGGGCGTAGTGTACACCGAAGTTTTCGGAACAGCTGGCGGTCTGGTCAGCACCAACGGAACCTATCCTGTAGCCGCCAACAACCCGTCGTTTGTTCCTGCTGCCGCGCAATTCGTGAACATCGGAGTTCCCGGCTCCATCGCCACACCGGCTTTCCCCATTACCGATCCGAACCGCTATCCGGTTCTGGGCACAGTAGGAGGTGCCGCTGGTGTCCCCAACGTTGTTATTCCCGACGCGAACCAAAACCGGCCGCCCCGCACAAATCAATTCAGCCTCGGCATCCAACGCGAGATTACCAAGAGTTTCGTTATGGAAGCGTCCTACGTGGGAAACCGCATCGCTTGGCTGGGCAGTGGCAACGGCGTCGGGACCAGCGTGCCGGGTCCTCTCGGCAATCTGAGCCGATTGTCCCCGCAAGCCTACGCCGCATACGGCTTGTATCCCTACCCAGGTACTGGACCCTGCTCGACAGGAGGCGGAGTTTGCGCCAGCACGACCTACAACAACAATAACGACCGAATCCTGTTAGGCACGCCGATCAGTAGCAACAACGTGATTCAGAACGAGGCCGCGCACGGCATAACCAACCTTCTCCCCTACTCGGGCTTCCCGACCAGCACCCCGCTTCAGAACGTACTTTACCCATTCCCGCAGTTCGCGGCGCTGAACCCCACCGGATCCGCAACCGGTGATTCCAAGTACGACTCTCTACAGATGAAAGCGACCAAGCGCTTCTCGCACGGCCTGCAGGCCGGCGGCGCCTTCACCTGGGCCAAGGGCTTCACCCGGCCGGCGCGGCAGGATTTCTTTAATCCAGACGGCAATCCCTGGGCATTGCAGCAGATCCCCCCGCGGTCGCTTACCTTCAACTTCGTATACACCACGCCGAAAGCAGCGTTCCTCAACAAAATCGAGAACGCGATCACCACAGGCTGGCAGATCGGGGGCTACGCAGTTTATCAAAGCGGCCAATATCTCACGCCTCCCGCCAGCCCCACGGCGAATTTTCTGAGCAGTGAGGACGTACGGGTTCCGGGTCAGCCTCTGTACAACGTCGACATCAACAATATCCACAGCTACAATCCGGGTACCCAGCAGGTGCTGAATCCGAACGCGTGGGCGGCGTGCCCCACCAACACGACCTGTCCAGCCGTGGGAACGCTCTACACCGATTTCCGGGGCCCGCGCGCTCCGACCGAGAACGCGAACCTCGGCCGCAACTTCCGAATTAAGGAAAGAATGAACTTCCAGGTCCGAGTCGAGTTCGTCAATATCTTTAATCGAACCCTATTGCCAAACCCAACCACGACGAACCCGCAGAACGCCGTCACCAAGACTGCGGGGATCAACTCAAGCGGGTTTGGAGTGATCAACACCTTCGCCACACCTGGCAGCCAACCAGCTACGGCGCTGCCGCCCTATCTTACGGGCCGCACGGGCACAATGATCGCCCGGTTCACGTTCTGATTTCGGGCGCCCTTTTTTAAAATTGTTCGGGTACCAAGCCGGGCGGTCACAGCGAGCGCCGGAGCAGGCGCAGCTACAGTTAAACTAGTGAAGGTGTGGAGGCCAGGGATTTTGGTGAGCTAGTTTTCCGTAGTAAGCAGTAGAGATGACAGCGAGAACCGTCCCCCGCATCGAGAAATGAAGTTAACTGAGATTTTCATCACGCGGCCGGTCATGACCGCGCTGCTGATGATCGGAATCGTGCTGTTCGGTGTCGCCGGGTACCGTGCTTTGCCCGTAAGCGATCTGCCGAACGTCGATTTCCCGACCATCCAGGTTTCAGCTGGCCTTCCCGGCGCGAGCCCCGAAACCATGGCGTCATCCGTGGCCACCACGCTCGAGCGTCAGTTCGCAACCATCGCCGGCATCGATTCCATGACGTCCAGTAGCGGGATCGGCTCCACTAGCATAACCATTCAGTTCACCCTGGATCGTTCGATCGACGCCGCGGCGCAGGATGTGCAGAACGCCATTGCCGCGGCTCTCAGGAAGCTGCCGCCGGGAATGCCCACGCCGCCGTCGATTCAGAAGGTGAACCCCGCTGACCAGCCGGTCCTGTTCATGACGCTGTCTTCGCCGACGTTGGCTCTCTCGGCCGTCGATGAGTACGCCGAGAACCTGATGGCCCAGCGCATTTCCTCGCTCCCCGGAGTCGCCCAAGTGAATGTCTTTGGCGCGCAAAAGTGGGCCGTCCACGTCCAGCTTGACCCAGGCACCCTCGCGGCGCACCACATCGGAATTGACGAGGTGGAACAGTCGCTTGCCCAGCACAACGTCAATCTTCCGGTGGGCACTCTATGGGGAAACGAACAGGCCATGACGCTGAAGGCCAGCGGCCAGCTGCTGTCGGCCCCCGCTTTCGGCCGGATGATCGTCGCCTACCGGAACGGTTCGCCCGTGCGGTTGGGCGAGCTGGGGCAAGTCGTCGACGGCGTGCAGAACGACAAGAGCGCCGTCTGGCTAGTGAACGGGGCCGGCAGCGAGCGCGCGATCGGGCTATCCATCTCGCGCCAGCCGGGCACAAACACCGTGGAAGTGGTGCGGCGGATCAAGGCACTTTTGCCTTCCTTCCGCGAACAAATTCCGCCTTCGGTGAAACTGACCCTTCTCACGGACCGTTCCGAGCCCATCCTCGATTCCTTCAACGACGTCAAACTCACGCTGGCGCTGTCTGTGGCGCTGGTGGTGCTCGTGATCTTCTTTTTCTTGCGCAATGTGTCCGCCACCTTGATTCCGAGTCTGGCCTTGCCCATCTCCATCATAGGCACCTTCGCCGCGATGAACCTTCTGGGATACACGCTCGACAATCTGTCGCTCATGGCGCTCACTTTATCGGTTGGGTTTGTGGTGGACGACGCCATCGTGGTCCTGGAAAACATCGTGCGCCACCTGGAAATGGGTCAGAGCCGTATGTTGGCCGCCATCGAGGGCGCCCGCGAGATCGGTTTCACGGTTCTCTCCATGACTCTTTCGCTTGCCGCCGTGTTCATTCCGGTCCTGTTCATGAGCGGAATCATGGGACGCCTGTTCCACGAATTCGCCGTGACCATCATGGTGGCGATTGCGATTTCAGGCTTCGTTTCCATCAGCCTCACGCCCATGCTTTGCAGCCAGTTCCTGCGGCCGCCCAGTGAAAGGCACAATGCGATTTATCGCGCATCCGAAAAGGTGCTCGACGGGATGCTATCCGCGTATGGGTGGGCGCTGCGCGGAGTCATGCGCCACCGTTTGCTCACAATGACAGTGGCGGCAGGGACGCTAGCCGCAACCATCTACCTGGCCGATCTTGTGCCCAAGGGCTTCATCCCGAGCCAGGATATCCGTCAGCTTTCGGGGAACACGGAAGCCCGGCAAGACATCTCCTTCGACTCCATGTCGCGCCTCCAGCAGCAGACGGCGTCTGCGGTGGCGGGCGACCCTAACATCGAAGCCTTCATCTCCTTCATGGGTACTGGCAACCAGCAGGCATCCGTGAACCAGGGGCGCCTTTTTATCCGCCTAACCCCCCGGGCCGAGCGGAAACTGACCCCGGAGCAGATCATTCAGGGGCTGCGCCCCAAGCTGGACGCCGTCGCCGGCATGCGCACCTACCTCACGAATCCGCCCCTGATACGCGTCGGCGGTAACAATAGCAGGAGCCTGTACCAGTTCACATTGCAATCGCCCGACCTCGACGCGCTCTACAGCGGAACCGCGGAGTTCGAAAAACGTATGCGGACGCTGCCGGGCCTTTCCGACGTCAATAGCGATCTCCAGATCTCCAGCCCCATGCTGAACGTGGATATCGACCGCGATCGTGCATCGTCCCTGGGAGTCACCGAGGAGCAGATCGAAAACGCACTTTATGACGCGTACGGACAGCGCCAGGTGTCCACGATCTACACATCCGTCGACAGCTACTACGTGATTCTGGAAGTGAAGCCGGAGTTCCAACGGGATCCCAAGGCTCTCGGAGTGCTCTACATCCGGTCTTCCGGCGGGACTCTGGTGCCCCTGAATGAAGTCGTCAAACTGACCGCTGGCACGGGACCGCTTTCCATTTCGCACCTGGGGCAACTGCCGGCCACTACGATTTCGTTCAACCTTCAGCCCGGCGTATCGCTGGGAGATGCGGTCGAGCGTGTGCAGGAGCTGGCCAAAGAAGTCCTCAAGGATTCCGTGAGCACCAGCTTCCAGGGCGCCGCCGCCGCCTTCCAGTCTTCGCTCGAAGGCATGGGACTCTTGCTCGCGCTGGCGATTCTTGTGATCTACATGGTGCTGGGGATTCTCTACGAAAGTTTCATCCACCCCCTCACGATCCTTTCCGGACTCCCTTCCGCGGGACTGGGAGCGCTGGCCACGCTGCTGATCTTCCACGATGAGTTGAACATCTACTCCTTCGTCGGCGTCATCATGCTGATCGGGATCGTAAAAAAGAACGCGATCATGATGATCGACTTCGCGCTCGAATCGCAGCGAACCCAGGGCACGCTGCCCGCGGATGCGATTTACGAAGCGTGCTTGATCCGTTTCCGTCCAATTATGATGACTACGCTGTCGGCGTTGGCTGGCACCTTGCCCATCGCGTTGGGGCTCGGCGCCGGTGGAGAAGCGCGCCGTCCCATGGGACTGTCCGTGGTCGGCGGTTTGCTGGTCTCCCAACTGCTAACGCTGTTCATCACGCCGGTATTCTACACCTATATGGAACAGTTCCGGCGACACAGGAAACCAGGATCGCGCAGGAAAACGGACTTGGCGCTGGAAGTTCGGGGATAGCCGCGCCCCCAAAGAGTGAGCGCCCCAGGGCTAGCGCCGGCCTGTTCGATGAACGCTCAACTTCTCACCGATGCTGAGCATGCGCGTCCCGGAACCCGGAGTCGCCGCAGTATAAGTAACTTCTTGGCCGGGAGTTGCAGCAAGCGCCCGCAGCGCATTGCTCGAAAGGGGATCGGTCCCGTCATCGGGTACAAAACGACCGGTAGCGGGATCATAAAGGAAATTTCTCACGCGGCGGTTTTGAACGGCCCGCGCGACCAGATCGCATTCCATGGTTGGCGCATCCAGCGCCTTCGACGTAAATGGAGTGGAAGCGCGTTGCATCAAGAGTTCGACCCGCGCGGAAGCGGATTGCGCGTTGTCGGCCGTGAGGGTGACTTGCTGGCCCACAACGGGCGCCAGATCACTGTCGAACGCAAACAGGAACTGCTCTACGTCGCGGCGGGTCGCGTCCGGATTCTTCTGGGGAAACCCCGAGTTGGAGGTTGGACGGAAAACGGATGCGGTCACGAACCGGAATAGGGTATCGGTCGACCCGTCGCCGGAGAATCCAAATCCACGGATCTGGTCGCCGGTTGGGCCGCTGTCGGACGCGTCGAAAAAGCCCACTGCCGGTGAGCCGAACATGCCGATTTTGGTGTACAGGTTTCGCAAGTGCGGAATCTTCACGATCTGTGGAAGCGCCTCGAAGCTCTGATTTCCCCCCGTTCCGAAAAAACCATTCGACCGATCCAGAACATGGCAGCCGGCACAACTGAAAGACGATTTTCCAAAGAGCTGATCGGCGATCGGGCTGTTCACGCCATCGGACGGGCGGGCGCCCGAAAAGAAGTCCGCGCCACGCTGCTGCGCCGGCGTCAGTGAATTGTCAAGATTGCGAACCGGGTTCGGCGGCGGAAACACCTGCAACTGAAAATCGGCAAACTGCTGCATCTCGGCTTCGGATGGCTGAGCGACGCTCCCGACCAGGCCCTGGAAAGCGACGATGAAATTCTTGAATGAGACGTTCGCGTCGAATGGATCACTGCCGAGCACTCCGGTGGACCGATCGCCGCGCCAGTGCATGGCGCCGGAGTATCGGAGGCCGCGCAATGTCTGCGTCGTGAACGGCCCCTTCATCGGATGAAAATCTTCAGGCTTATTGCTGCCGTTGAGAGGAGTGATCAGGCCGCCCGCACCGCTCGCGATCAGAATAGGAAGCAGCCCGCGGAAGTTGATCGGAATCGCGCTCTTGGTCACGGAGGCATCGGGATTACCCAGATCCCACGCCAGGTCGTCCATATCGCCGAAAATATGGCAGCTTGCACACGTTGCTTCGCCATTACCGGAGAAGCGCGTCGCGTCGTATAGCATTGGACGGCCCTGGATTACGGCATTCGGCTCAGGATTGGGCAGAGCGAAGCCGGCGACCTCCTGCCTGGTCCTTAGATCGACCACTTTCACCCCGTCGTCGAACCGGGTCGTGAGATACAGAAGGCCACGCTTCTCATCCAAAGCGAGGCCGCTGACTCCGCCTCCGCTAACTGGAATGTAATTTGCACTAGCCGCCACTGGAGTAAAAGAGTCGTCTTCCAGCGCGCTCGTGCTGAACACCCCGATTTTGCTCGACCCAAACGACGCCAGGTACAGCGTGGCGCCGTCACTGGTCACGGCCAGGTCGAGCGGCATCGATAAGCTGTGATCCTTGGCGCCCCGATCGAAGTACTTCGTTCCTGCCAGCGCGCTGTAATCGATGTGTTTATTCAGGTGGCGTGGCGCCACCCGGGAACCGGAAATGACCGTAATCCGCGCCTCGGCCAGATGACCTTGCACGGTGTGTCCTGCATAAGTTCCAGGCCCCTCGAATCGCACGTTATTGATTGATTCCGTGTTCGAAACATACAGATTGCCATTCGCGGGATTCACCACCATGTTAAACAGCGTTGTGCCGACGTGCGCGAAAGAGGCAGTCTCGGTGAGCCTGTTGGCGTCCACCGCGAACACATCGGTATCCGGTAGTTGGAACCGGACGGAGCCATCCCACGTGCGGCGCAGCTCATCTTCCCAGTGACCGCTGTTGTTGTTGTACTTGACGATCAGGCCGACTTCCGGAGCGGGCTCCCGTTGCGCATCTGTTGCTGGCCCGGGATTTCCGCCCGGGCTAACGGTGCCGTCGGGAAGCGTGCACGGCTTGTTCGGCTCAAATCCGTTACAGATTCTGGCCTGAGGAATGGTTGTAGTCTGATTGCCGGTCTTGAAACCGGCCACATACACCGTGTTTTTATCGGCGCTGACGGCCAACGCACGAGGCGTATCGGTAAAGAAACTCATGATCTTTAACGGGGTTCCACCGAACGTCGTGCCGAGATTCTCCGGATCGAACACCCATACGTCGGCGCGTGGTATGCCACCGGTGCTCATCTGCGGGTCGCCTGCCCCGGGCACGTTGGCGATAGAGGAATCGACGCGCTGCTGTCCGCGATGCGCGGTCGTGATGAACGCTCGCACAGGTGTGCCGGCAAACACGATGTCGCGGGGCTCATCGCCCACGATCAGTGTACGGATCACGTGCGGGACGCCCGTCAGGGTGACGATGCTGACGCTATCCGATAGATGGTTGACCACCCATACTTCGGTGTCGCTTCGCGCCGCCACGGCCACAGGCTCCAGCCCCACCGCCACCCGATGGCTGAATGCCGGCCTTCCGAAAGTGAGATCGAATATTTCGAGCGTCCCATTCGGAGTGTTTGCGGCGAACAAGGTCAGGCCATTCGGCGACATCGCGATGGGACGCACGGGGCCGCTCTCAAATTCAATAAAGGATGGTCCGGTGGATGAGGCCGCGACCGACTTGCGCGCGATGAGGATGATGCTGGTCAGGCCAAGAAGGCTAACCGAAACAAACCGTAGCTGTCGTTGCCTGGATAGACGGCAGACGCGAAGGAAAGTCGGCATTTTCATCAAAAACACGGCCTAGATCACTCATCGTATCACCCCGATAAACGTCACAGAACGAGGCTGCGGAGTCCGCGCCAGGGTTTCGTCCTGACCGGGTTTGTGGTCTGCCGAAAAGCGGCATGAAGTGCGATCTAACCTCGGGTTGTGGATTTGCACAAGTTCTCCACAGAAGCAATCCTGTAACAGGTTGACGCGACAGGCCTAATTTGTTGAGGAAAAGTTTCTTTTTTTCTGGACCTTTTCCTTTCCGTGGGTGCATGATGATTACGCAGTCGGGCGGCCCCTATCGGACGCGAAGGAGTTCGCCATGGATCGCAGCCGAGGCCAATGTCTCGATTGGATGTTGGCCTCTTTTTCTGCCCGACGTTTCTGTTGCGTAATCGCGATGCGGCCATAGGGTGCATGTCCGAACCACTGGTCGTAAATCCGCATGGCTACGTCGGTCTGCGCGAGCGTGCGGTCGATAAGCCGGCTGGGAGTCATGCCGCCTATTGCGTCAGCCGCCGGCTTCAGGTCGTCCGGCAGATCGTTGACTGCGTATCCTTCCAGCGTATAGGACAGTTTTTCAATCTTGGCTTCCTTTTTCTTAAAGGCGCCGTAGTTGAAGCCTGCCACCGCCAAGGGAACGTCCGACACCCACTGGGATACGTTGAAATCGCCTTCGCGCGACTGCCTCATCGGCGTCCCCACGCTCACAAGTGTGTACTGGCGAGGCACCTTGTAGGTCAGATCAAACTTGGCCTGGTCCGGGAACGGATTGCTTGGGTACCAGCTCGTTCGGGCTCTCACCGAGAAGTTTCCGCCCCCGGCGTTATGGATCACTTGATCGCCGGCGTATTCGATCTCTAACTCATAGGTTCGGTCCTTGACCATCGGCTCGGGCATTACCACGTGGAATGTTCCATCTCCCTTGCGGTCTTCCTGAATGAAGGGTATATCGTGCCCCTCGGCGCGTACTGTCTTTGCGCGCAAGGAGGGCAGAAGGTCGAGGTCTATTACGCGGTCCCCCTCCGCCACGCAGCGAAACGTCAGGCTGGTTTTGGCCGTCAGATGCTCGTTCTTGGCAATTTCCGACTGGATGCGGTAGCTCTCCACATCCACCACTCGCTTCTCTTCGGCAGACCTGCCGGCCGAGAGCGAAGTACCGCTCGAGTATTCCGCGCTGGCGTGAGCCAGGTACCAGATACCTGCCTCCGGCTTGCCCGCTTCTTCGTAGGTCAGCCCCACTTCCTCGGGACCGAGATCCTGAAAAACGCCGCGAGGCCTGAAAAAGAAGCGCAGGTCGCTATACTTTTTGCCGCGCATATACGCGGTGAAAAATCCAGGTTGCTTAGGATTGTACAGATCCGCCAGAATTTCGGCGTCCAGGTTGAACTCACCGCCCGCCCGCAGGTGCTGCCGCATCTCGCGCCAGGTGTCGGCGGCGCTTGGGGGCACGGCCTGAGCTTGACTCGTGCCTTTGAGCTCCTGGTAGCCGTTGTCCGTAAAAAAGAAGATTGCTCGTTCGAAAGTTTCGGCCACGGAATCCGATCCAATGGCCATTTTGATATGATCCCGTTCAAACGAGATCGCCGGCGTCAGCGCGAACGTGCCGTCACCGACAAAAACCGCGCCCGTAACCCGCCCTTGAACCGCCGGGCCGAAACTCACCGTTCCCCGCTTGAGTGTAATAACGCCTACATCCCGGCGAATTACAACGTTTTCGACCGGAACCGATTCCGATACTTGCGCATCACGCAGCTTGCGGTAGTCAGGATCCGAGCCCGGCTGCTGGGCGAACGCCGGCGATAAAGAAAATGCGGCAATTAGGCAGAATTGATGCCTGGTCATGCCGGAAATTGTATCAGATTTAGGCGCTAATTCTGCACAACTTCTTCCCGCCACAGACCTAGTACTTTTTGCGCCGGGCGATCCGAGAAGCTGAACAATACCGACTCTTCCTGCGCCTGGTGCGACACCGGATACCACGACGGAACCACGAACACATCGTTCTTCCGCCAGTCCAATTCGGTGTCTCCGATCTTACTGCGACCCGCGCCCTCGGCGACGCAATACACCGCGGCATCGGTCGAGCGATAGCCCGCGCCGCGGAATCCCGTCGGCAGCAGTTGCAGGAACGCGCCGATGGTCGGCATGGGATAGCCGCCCGTTGCCGGATTCGCGTACTGCATCTTCACTCCATGGCACGCATGCAACGGCCCGTTGCGATACAGCTGATCCAGCGCGTCCCGGCTCCGCGCGTAGGAATAATTGAACACCGGCGACGACAACCGGCTCGGTTTATATTCGAGCGGCAGAAGATTCTGGCCGTAGCGAGCCTCCGCGTCCCCTTCTTGTTTGGTAACGGGCTGCAGCTCGTCAGGCGTCTTACCCGGATACGACTCGGCGAAGCTGGTGCCGAACAAATTGACAATTGGGATATCCAGCCCGTCCAGCCACACAACCGGCGTATCGCCCGGATTGCCGTGATCGTGATACATCCACGACGGCGTCAGCACGAAATCTCCGGGATGCATGGTGGTCCGCTCGCCATCCACCGCCGTATAGCCCTGATCGCTTTCAATGACAAATCGCAACGCGGAAGTAGCATGGCGATGCGTTGACGTCGTCTCTCCGGGCAGCACCATTTGCAGGCCCGCGTAAACGCTCTGGGTGATCAGGGAAGTTCCCGGCATCGATGGATTTTCGAGGATCAGCACCCGCCGCTCGGCTTCCTTGGCCGTGATCAGCCGCCCCGCTTCGAGCAGCAGCGATCGCATCTCCTGATAGCGCCACAGTGCGGGGCCTGCTGTAGGCCGCGGCTGCGCCGGAATCAGATCGCCGAGCACCTCCCACAGTGGAGCCGCATGCTTCTGCTCCAGCCGTTGATAATATTCACGCCGCTCGGCGGAGGTTTCCGGCTTGGCGAAAAACGCAGAAGTACCCATGCAATCTCCTAGGCGGTGGTCTGCGCCGAAACAGCCTCCGCCGCCCGAACTTTCACTTCCATGCTGCCGATTTTCTCAATCGACGCGACAATCACATCACCCGGCACGATCGGGCTTACGCCTTCCGGCGTCCCTGTGCTGATGATATCGCCCGGATAGAGCGTGTAGAAGGATGAGGCCATCTCGATCAGCTCCGCCACGCCTAGGGTCATGTGCTTCGTGTTCGAGTTTTGCCGTATCTCGCCGTTCAAAGAAATGGACAGATCGAGCTGACCGGGATCCGGGATTTCATCGGGCGTCACCAGCCACGGTCCCAGCACCGTGTAACTATCGGGCGACTTGCGAAAACTGCGATCTTCCTGGCCCCGGATCGAAATGTCCAGGCCGATGCTGTAGCCCGCGACATAATCGAGCGCATCCTTGCGGCTGACATTGTTGGCGCGCTTGCCGATCACCACCGCCAGCTCCACTTCATGATCGTTGCGGCGCTCCAGGTGCCACAACGCAATCCCCTCTCCGGGTCCCACCAGCGAGCTGTTCGCTTTGAGAAACAATCCCGCTTTCTGAATGGTGACGGTGTGGGCCGGATTGCCGGCGTTCAGTTGAGAATCGCTCTGGACCTCGCTCATGTGCTTCGCATAGTTGACCGGCGCAGCGATGATTTTGCCCGGATTCGCCACCGGGCTCAGCAGCTTCATCCCTTCGAGGGCTAACACTGGCGAACCAGCGGCGATTTCCCGAATCCGCCCCCTCACCTTGTCCAGATTCGCGATGAGCGGGTCGTATCCCGGAAGCGGATATCGGTACACCGGCAGCACTTCCAGGGCCGCCGTGACGTCTCGAACCATCCGGCCCTCGACCAGTCCTAAACGCGAGTCCGCGAACCGGCACAAACGCATTAAGACATGATAACAACGGTACAATGAGGGTGAATCCTGAATGGCTTCCGTCCCCAGCCTCCCCCTCCACCAGATCCGTCCTTTGGCGGAGCCGCCATCGTTGCGTCTTCCGGACCGCAATCGCGAAGATTGGTCCCGCGATGCGTGCGCCCTCGTATTCCCCGACTATCGGGATGTGGAAGCTTGGACCGCCTTTCGAGATGCCTCAGTAAGCTTGGCCCAGCGGCGCCTGCCCGCCGACCTGTCGGAGGCACTGCATGACTTCTTCGCCCCGGCCGGCCCGTCCGCCCTCATCGTCGAAAATCTTCCGGTCGATCCCGAGCTGCCGCCGATTCCGGCCGATGGAATGCGGCCGCGCAACAAACAAGCCGTGTCCGAGGCGGTTATTTGCGGCTTGATCGGCATGCGCGGCGAGATTCTCGCCTACCTGAACGAGAAACACGGCGCTCCCATCCAGGAAGTGGTGCCGATCTCAGGCATGGAGCGGATTCAGTCCAATGCGGGCCGCGTCCGCTTCGGTTTCCATAGCGACAACGCTTTCTTGCCGCGGCGGTTTCGTCAGAAGGGGATCCTGCTCTTCGGTCTCCGTAATCATGACGCCGCGACCCTGGTGCTCACCGCCGACCAGATCATGGGCGCGGCTCCATCTGATCTGGCAGCCTCGCTTGCAAAACCCATCTTTCGGCATGCTTGTCCCGCCAGCTTTTCCTTTTCGGGAGCCCCGGCAGTCTCCGCCCCGTGCCCCATCCTGTGGCGCGATGAGCTGGGTCTGGTGCGTGTCTCGGCCGCCAGTTCGTCGATCGAGCCCTTGACACCAGAAGCCGCCGAGGCGCTTACAAGTTTCCGGACGCTGCTGATGGCCTTGGAGCCTGCTCGGATCGTGGTCCGTCCCGGAACCGCGCTCCTGTTCAAAGACGATCGCGTGCTCCACGGGCGCGATTCCTTCGCAGGATCGCGCTGGCTGCAGCGCGCCTATTTCACCGATTCTCTGGATCCGCTGAGAAAGGCCACCCGGTCGGGCCCGCTGACCTTTGCCTTTGATGCCGGCGCATTACTCTCCGCCTAAGCGTCGTTGGGCTGTCGTTCCGAACCGCGAGAGTTAACGAGCGGCCTCTGCCGTCGCGCTAGAACTTATCCCTGCACGTCGCCGAACAGAAGTAGTACGTCTCTCCGCCCTTGGTTTTCTGCATCGCCGTCGCCGCCGATACGAAGGTTCCGCACACCGGGTCCTTCTTAAGCGATTGCGACGCATGACCGCGCGGCTCCGCCGGGGATGCGGGAGTCGACGGTCCACCCGCGAAGGCCTTGCCGACTGCTTCCAATACCGATCGCAACAGGGTCAGAACAATAACCCCGACAACCAGGTAAAGGAGCACCCGCATAAAAACGCGCTACTTCGATTTCTTCGGATTTGCGGGCTGCTTGCCCTTCGAGCCGGGACGCTCAAACGTAGTTTGGACGGTAGTACCCAATTGTTCCAGAATAGCCTTGGCGCCTTCCGCATTTTGGCCGTCCGGACGCAGACTCAGGTACTTCTGAAGCGCGTCCGTGGTGCCCGGGGGAGCCACCATCTTCCCGTCCTTGTCGAGCGAAACTTTGTTCATCAAAACCAGCGCGTACTGGTAGAAAGCGTCGGCGTAAGTCGGATCCAGTTCGATTGCTTTCTTGAATGCCCCTTCGGCCGCTTCGTTTTGGCCGGTGTTCACATATACCGCGCCGAGATTGTAGTAATACTTGCCCGCTTGCGGCGGATCCAGTTGGGCCGCCTTGGTCAGCTCAGCCTGAGCCTGCTCCATCTTCTTGCCCTTGGCCAGAGCCAGCGCGTAGTTATTGTGATAGTTGGCGTCGTCCACTTTGATCTCGACGGCTTTGGCGTACGCGGCGATGCCCTTTTCGAAATTGGCGTCCTTCTCGGCCCCGTTCTTGGTATCGCCCAGGCTGATGTAAGATTCCGCGAGTTGCGCCCAAACCACATGCTGGGTGGGGCTCATGGTGCTGGCCTTCTCGAAATTTTCAACTGCTACGGGAAAATTTTTGGCGTTCTTGGCTTCCATGCCGGCGTTGAAAGCGTCCTGGAGGGCCTTGTCCTTGGCCATGGCCGCTTCCTGCTCTTTCAGCTTTTTCTCGTACTCGGCGCGCTGCTCCTTGGTCATCCCGGCGTCTTCTTTGCCTTGGCCCTGACCCGGCGCTGGGCCTGCCGCGGGACCAGCAGCGGCGGCCGCCGCGGCAGCTTTAGCCTGCTCGGCAAGATCGAACACCAGCGGCGGATTATCGCCCTGACGCGACCTCATACCGGTGATCTGCGCAACGTCCTTGCCGCCGACCTGAACCGTGATGGTATACACGCCTGTCGGCAAATTGGCGTAGAGGAAGTGTCCGTTTTTGTCGGTCTTGACGTTAAAGCTCTGTTTAATGTCGGTACGGTCGAGCTTAACTTGCGCGCCCTGCAGCGGCTTGCCATCCGTTCCTTTCACATCCCCCTGGATGTTGGAGGTCTGCGCCAAGCCGGCGACGGCGAACAGGAACAGAGGAGCTATAGCGATGAGTTTACGGGACATCATTTGGGCGAACATATCTTGAAGGACCTCCAGCAACACGTTGGTCAGAGATTCCATGTACAGCATACTACAAGCCACACTCTGATCAAAAGCGACCGGTCAAAAGCGACTCAGCGGTCCTTGGCCCGGCCTTCCAAGAGCCGCCCCTCCTCCCGGTCGCTGCGGGCGCCTGCCAGATCGCCGATAGCTTCCCGGGACTTGGCCCGCGCCAGGTAAACCATAGGGCTGGATGGGGACAGGGCGATCGCCTGATCCAGGTCGGAGATGGCCATCCTGTGTTCCCCCATCAGCTCATAGGTGGCCGCGCGCTGGAAATAGGTATCCAGGCTCTGGGAGAGCTCTACCGCGTGGTTGAAATCATCGAGTGCCTGCGGGAGGTTGCCCAATTCACGAAATGCCGTTCCGCGCAGGGTGTACGCATATGCGACTTTGGGATCCCGCCTGATCGCGTCGCTGCAGTCAGCGATTACGCCCTTGTAGTCTTTTTGCCACAAACGAGCCGAGGCCCTTTCGATGAACCCGTCGGCGGAGCCGGGACGAAGCCGGATCGCCGTCGTGAAATCCTCGATTCCGGGATCCGGACCGTCCAAGGCCATGCGCGCCCGCCCGCGAAGGACATATGCCTCTACCAGGTCGCTCCTGCGCCCCAATGCGTGATCAAAAGAGAGGATGGCCTCGGTATAGCGGTTGGCATTGAGAAGCCGCCGTCCCTCCTCCAGAGATTGTTGGGCTTCTAACGGAGCCGTGGAACGCCGGTAAGTCCATAGTGCGATAAGGCAAACCAGCACTCCGGCGCCGATCCAGACCCACACCAGGCGGCGCTTGCGCCAGGCATAATCCTCCGCCGAAATAGGAACTAAAGGTGCCGGACGCGAAACGGATGGATCGCCTTGTGGATCTTCATTTTGAAGCATCTGCCCTTATGATACGGGCGAAATGGTTAGGGTGCCAGCTCTATAGTACGCCTAGTCCTAGATTGCGAAAGAGCCGCCATTTAGTAATGGTAAATACAAAACGAAAGTTTATAATTAGTACCGTGACGTGCATGAAATCGCGCACGCTGTTTTTTGCGGCATTAGCATTCGCGATCGGCAGTCCAGCTTGGGCAAGTTCGAGCTGGTGTCTGGATAGCTGCAGCGCTGCGGCCGTTCAATTCATCAACATGCAGCTGCCCCAGAACATAAGCTTAGACAACACCAGCGTGTTTGCTTCATACCAGCAACAGCAATACAGTTCCAGCGCGATGCCGTCCGTCGTGCTGAGCGCGGGCAGCGATACCTGGAATGCGCCTGCAGCGACGTATACAGCTTCACAGATTTCGTCGGTTCTGACGGTTCCCTCGTTCTCCGTCGGAATTACCGCAAACAATAACAGTATGCAGGTAAATCAACTGTTCCAGCAGCAGTCGAACACCTTCATGAACGGCACGGTCTCGTATACGCTGGGCAATGGCGGCAATGGTCTATTCGCTTTAGCCATGGCGAGCGATCCGAAATTGGCCATTCAATTCTTGACTGGAACCGGCTCTGGTACCGGCTCCTCAACCAACTTCCTTACCACCTTCAGTTCGACATTCACCTCGGGTCTCAATACCAGCAACGCCATGCAGTTTTTGACGACGAACCAAACCAACGTGAGCAGCCAACAGTTTTTGCTGGTGGACGATGCACCTGAGCCCGGGACATTTGGCCTCATGGGCAGCGCCCTGGCGATCCTGGCCCTTTGGGCTAAGCGACGCAGGCTGGCGCCAATCTAAGCTCCAGCCTTACGTTTCCTCCCATCCCCTTGCATCTTTCGGACGTCCCTACGCGTCCAATGTGATGTAAAATATCGGCTAAGGGTCGGTGATGCGGGGATTGCTACTATTTTTATTCGCTTTGGCTGTGTCGGGCAAGACGCCCGAATGGGACCGCGCCCACGAACTCTACCAGCGCACGGATTATCCCCAAGCCATCGGAGTGCTCGAACGGATTTCGAACAAGGGCGTGGATGAGCTGCAGCTCATCGGCCAATGTTACTTCATGCAAGGGGACTACAAAAGGTCTGGGGAGGCTTTCGAGAAAGCCCTGGCAATGGCGCCGCGAAACTCCGAGCTCCATCGATTGCTTGGAAACGTCTATGGCCGCCGTGCGGAAACGGGCAACGTTTTCACAGCTCCCGGAAACGCCAAGAAAGCCCGCCAATATCTCGAAGAGGCGGTTGAGCTTGACCCCAAAAACCGGGAGGCCGCCGCCAATCTCTTCGAGTATTACCTGGAGGCGCCGGGCATTCTAGGGGGCGGGATTGATAAAGCCGAAACCCTGGTCAAGCGCATCGCTATGCTGGATCCGTCGGCCGGGCACCACGCGCAGGCGCAACTGGAAGGCAAGCAGAAACGCTATGAAGCCGCCGAGGAGCAGCTCAGACGCGCCGCCGAGCTGGCCCCGCGCCAGGTTGGACGCCTGATCGATCTGGCCAAATTCCTCTCCGATAGGGGTCGTGTAAAAGAAAGCGATGCGGAGTTCACCGAAGCCGCCCATCTCGCGCCCGATAGCCCGCAGCTCCTGTTCGCCCGCGCCGAGACGTATATCCGGCAAAATCGTAACTTGAACGACGCCCGCCACCTGCTTGAACGCTACTTGGCCAGCCCGCTCACACCCGACGACCCGCCGCGCGAGGATGCTCGCGCCCTGCTCAGCAAAACCGGGAACTGATGTTCCATATCGAAGCTCTACGCGCCAGCGTTCAAGCCTTATATGCCAACAAGTTCCGCGCCTTTCTGACTGCGCTGGGGCTGGTCATCGGAAATGCCTCGGTGATCCTGGTCGTCACGATTTCCCTCACCAGCCGCGACTATGTTCTGGACCAGATTCAGGCGATCGGGTCGAATATGATCTACGCGCAGTTCGACGGCGGGAATAACCCGGCCATGGCCGTGGCGGATGCGGACTATATCAAAGTCTCCGACGTGCAGGCGGTGCGAGATCAGATGGGTTCGCGTATTGTGGCGGCAACCGGCGTGATGAACAATTTCGACCGGATGCGCATCGAAGGCCGCGAGGAAGATGTCTCGATCATCGGCGCCGATCAGTATTATCCCCAGGTGCGCAATCTCGCCCTGCTGGCGGGACGGTTTGTTGACGCCGGCGACATAGAAAGCCGCAATCATACGGCTATGCTGACCGAACGTCTGGCCAAACGGCTGTTCGGCGGCCAGTCCCAGGCGATTGGCCAGAGCGTAAAACTCCACGGCCTGCAATTCGAGATTATCGGCACGTTCAAGGAGCGGACCACCAGCTTCGGACAGTCGGAAATCACGGGCGAAAACGTGATGATTCCCATCACGGTCCTGAAATACTTCGCCCCCATCGAGCGCGTGGACCCGCTGTATGTCCAGGCGCGCTCCACCTCAGACGTGGATGCCGTGACGCAGATGGTACGGGTGGTTCTCGAAGGCCGGCACCGCCCCGGCGCCCGCTACAAGGTGGAGAATTTGTCGGAAATCTTAAACGCTGCGCGCAATATCGCGCGGATCATGACGGTGGTGCTGATCATGGTCAGCGCGATCGCCTTGATCATCTCCGGCATCGGCATCATGAACATCATGCTGGTGACGGTGACGGAGCGAACCCGAGAAATCGGCCTGCGGATGGCCGTCGGCGCCGCCAGGCGCGACGTGCTCGAGCAGTTTCTCTCCGAGGCGGTGCTGATCAGCCTCGGTGGCGGCCTGGCCGGCATCGCGTTGGGCGTCGCGATTCCACTGGCGGTGAATTACTTCGTGGACGATGTCTCGATTCCTATTTCGCTGGTTTCGATCGTAGTGGCTCTGGGCGTTTCGATGCTGGTAGGGCTTGTGTTTGGCCTGCTGCCTGCAAACCGCGCGGCAAGATTGAACCCCACCGAAGCGTTACGATACGAATAATTCCGTATGGTAAAGTTGCAGCATGAAGTTTCCCGCACGTATCGAAGCTAAGTCCTCGGTGATGATGGGGAAGCCGTGTGTAAAGGGTACTCGCATCCCGGTCTACCTTCTGCTGGAAAAAATGGCCGCTGGGGAAACATTTGAGCAACTGCTCGCCGCTTACCCACAGCTTGCCATCGAGGACCTGCGGGCGTGCTTGGAATACGCCGCGGCATTGGCCGCTGACGAAATCATCCTTGCTGAAGCGTGAAGCTCCTGCTGGATGAGAATCTGTCTCCGCTCCACGCGCGCACACTTCGCGAACTAGGCCACGACGCGATTTCTGTCGTTGAGTGCGGTCTTTCTGGAGCAGACGATTCAATAGTGCGCGCTTTCGCAATCCAAGGCGGCAGGATACTCGTCACGCTCGACGCCGACTTTGCGAACGTCTTGCGTTACTCACCCTCAAATTCGCCCGGCGTCATACGCCTCCGGATCCACCCTGCCGTTGAAGGCGCAATTGATGCGCTTCTCCGTTCGACACTTCTTCGACTGGCCGAAATGAGTTTGGACGGAAAGCTAGTCGTGACCGACCCAAAGAGAATCCGGATTCGGGGCTGATTGGCTCGCCGGATCCCATTTCGGTTACTTCAAATGTAGTGGCTCTGGTTGTTTCGATGCTCGTGAGGGCTGCTACCGGGCCCAGCCGCACGGCGCGGCGAACTCCAACCGAAGCCCCACGGTATGAACAATATTTAGGTGATAATAAAGTCCTCCTCTGGTGAGCAGAAGCGGATCAGGGCCGGCTAGCGCGATGGCAGTGAAGCTGCTAATCCCCGCGGTCTTGCTGTTCTTGGGCTCGAAGGAAACGTGGGCACAATCAGCGCCCAGCCAAGGCCTGCCCGAGTTCATGGGCCGCGAAGTCACGATGACGGTACCCGAATTGGATGCGGATGGTTTTTTCCCGAAAGGTCCTGCTTCCGTCTGCATTGAAGGGCCACCGCAACGACAGTGCTATACCGCGCCTGAAGGCATTGGAAAAAACCCAAAGGTAGCCCTGGTTCAGATCGAGAAAGACCTACGCGCGCTCCTCTTCTCGGCGGAAAGCGGCGGAGTCAGTGGCTTTGGAATTCATCTTGCGCTCCTGCGCCCAGGCACAGGAAAGGACCTGGAGAATCTCTTCCCATCTGACACATCGGTTTCAAATCAAAGTCAGCACGCATTTTGGAGTGATCTATCGATCTCCGACGCACAAATATTCGTGACAGCCGAGTACGTCTACGGTCCGGATGAAGGCCACTATGGCGAGCACCGGTACATAATCTCCGCATATGTCCAGAGATCCTCGTCCATGCTTGACGGTCTCCGTTACTATCTGGAGGATCGATACATGACCGTCCACAGGTACGATCTGGATGCCAATGCAGACGTTCTAACCTCGGAAAAGGAAGAGATCCTAGCGCGACTCGGGCGAATTAAGGCGGAGACGGAGCGCCTGAAACGAACGCTACGTTAGAGCATCACGAGATTCGCGTTTATTGGCGGCTAAGTTCTGGCTGGATCTTTCCGCTCCGGATCAAAACCCATCTCGGCAACCGCCGCTGCCGCCCGCTGCGCGTCGATTTTCCCCTCGCGTGCCAGCGCCGACAGCGTAGCCTGCACGATCGCCTCCGCCGAAATTTCGAAGAACCGCCGCAGATGCTCGCGATTCTCGCTCCGCCCGAATCCGTCCGTTCCGAGGGAATTCAGGCGCCCCGGCAGCCATTGCGCAAGCTGATCCGGCACGATCTTCATGTAATCCGATGAAGCAATGATGGGACCGTTCGAACCTTCGAGCACCGTCACGACATAAGGCGTCCGGCGCGGTTCCGCGGGGTGCAGCCGGTTCCAGCGTTCGGTTTCCAAAGCGTCACGACGCAGCTCGTTGTAGCTGGTCACCGACCATACATCCGCGGCGACCTGGTAGCGCTCGGCCAGAATCTGCTGGGCTTTCAGCGCTTCGTTCAGCATCGGACCGCTGCCGAACAACTGGGCAATTGCTTGACCCTTCTCCGAAGGGCGGTATTTGTACAGGCCTCTAAGAATCCCTTCGCGGACGCCTTCGCCCGCTGGCATGGGAGGCTGCACATAGTTTTCGTTGTAGACCGTCAGGTAATAGAAGCGATCTTCCATTTCCTGGTACATGCGCCGGATGCCGTCCTGAATGATCACAGCCAGCTCGTAGGCATACGCCGGATCGTACGTCACGCAGGTGGGCACAGTGCTTGAAAGAACCGGGCTGTGGCCGTCCTGATGCTGCAGTCCTTCGCCCATCAGCGTGCTGCGGCCGGCCGTGCCGCCCATCAGGAACCCCTTGCCACGCGAATCGGCGAACGCCCAGATCAGATCGCCCACGCGCTGGAACCCGAACATCGAATAGTAGATGAAGAACGGAATCATCGGCACGCCATAGTTAGCGTAAGCAGTGCCGGCGGCGATGCACGACGCCATCGACCCGGCTTCGGTGATGCCTTCTTCCAGGATCTGGCCGTCCTTGGCCTCTTTGTAGTACAGCAGGACGTTCGAATCCACGGGTTTATACTTCTGGCCCTGGCTGGCGTAAATGCCGCGCTCGCGGAACAGCGACTCCATTCCGAAGGTGCGGGCTTCGTCGGGAACAATGGGCACCACCAGCTTGCCGAGGTCGGTCTTGAACAGCGTCTTCAGAATGCTGACGAACGCAGCGGTGGTCGACGCCTCGCGTTCGCCCGAGCCGGTCATCGCATCTTTGAAAGCTTCGAGCGGGGGCGCCTGGATCTCGATCGGCTTGACCTTCCGCTCGGGCAGGCTGCCGCCCTGAGCTTCAAGCCGGCTCCGCAGATACTTCATCTCCGGCGATTCGTCCGCCGGCCGGTGGAAACCAATCTTCTGAACCGTCTCATCGGTGAGCGGAAGACTGAACCGGTCCCGGATCTTCATGAGGTCGGAATCGGTGAGCTTCTTCTGCTGGTGGGCGGTCATTCTGCCTTCGGCGACTTCGCCCAGCCCGTAGCCCTTCACCGTCTTGGCGAGGATCACCGTAGGCTGGCCTTTGGTGAGCGTGGCGCGACGATAGGCGTTGAACACTTTTACCGGATCGAGCCCGCCGCGGCGGAGATTCCAGAGCTCGTCGTCGCTCATGTGCTCCACCAGCTTGAGCAGCTCGGGGTACTTGCCAAAGAATTCTTTCCGGAGAAACGCCCCGTCGTTCGCGCGGAAGGTCTGATACTCACCGTCGACGCATTCATGCATGCGCTTGATAAGCAGGCCGCTGGAATCGCGAGCCAGCAGGTCATCCCAGCCCGATCCCCAGACCACCTTGATGACGTTCCAGCCGGCGCCCAGGAACGCAGCCTCGAGCTCCTGAATGATGTGGCCGTTGCCTCGCACCGGGCCGTCCAGGCGCTGGAGGTTGCAGTTAACCACGAAAATCAGGTTGTCCAGACGCTCCCGCGCACCCAGCGTGATCGCTCCCAGCGATTCCGGCTCGTCGCATTCGCCGTCGCCCAGGAACGCCCAAACCTTGCGGCCGGACGCGGGGATGATGCCACGATTTTCCAGATACCGCATGAAACGGGCCTGATAGATCGCAGAAATGGGGCCCAGCCCCATGGATACCGTCGGGAACTGCCAGAAGTTCGGCATCAGCCAGGGATGCGGATACGACGACAACCCGGGGTGGTCCCGCAGCTCATGGCGGAAATTTTCGAGATGCTTCTCGCTCAAACGGCCTTCGAGATACGCTCGTCCGTAGACGCCTGGCGAGGCGTGGCCCTGGAAATACACGAAATCGCCCGGCAAGCTGGTCCCGTTGGGCCCGGGGTAGGAGCCCCGGAAGAAATGGTTGTACCCGACCTCCAGCAGCGTGGCCAGCGACGCATAGGTCGCCAGGTGGCCGCCGATATTAGCGTCGTATTTGTTGGCGCGCACCACCATGGCGGTCGCGTTCCACCGGACCAGGCTTTTGATCTGGCGTTCGATAGCGCGATCACCCGGATAAGCGACTTCGTCCTCGGGCGGAATGGTGTTGATGTAGGGCGTATTCCACCGCAGGGGGACTTGTACGCCGAGGTTCCCGGCGCGCTCCATTAACCGCTCGAGCAGATAGCTGGCCCGGTCAGGCCCGGCCTCGTCGATCATCTCGTCGAGGGCTTCCACCCACTCGGCGGTCTCCTGCGGATTTAGGTCGTCAGGAGCGTCTACTTTTGCTTTCAACATGAGGGGTTAATACCAAGGTACCACCCCTTTCTGGTGGGTCGCGAGTGCGGTCACGAGACGGATCGGCTAGCGCCCGAAGCTCAGCATCACGTCCACGATCAGGCCGCGGTTGGGCTCGTAGACCACGAACGCGCCGTCGATCATCCCGCGCCTGCACCCGGCCGGAACCGGCGCGAGCCGCTCTTCGACCACCACCGGAACAGGTTGGATCTTTTTCTGCCAGCCGGGAGGCAGATTGCCTCCACGACGAAGCTTCTTGGCGAGCCCGGGCGGCAGCGAACGGCCATGATAGTACTCGGAAACCACCATCGTTTCCTCGCGCGGAATGCGGTAATTCGAGTAGTTCACCGAGACGCGCGCATCCCCGCGGTCGTCGTCGCGATCGTCGTCGTGATGCCCATGTTTCTTCTCGGCCCATGCAGCCGGTATCGCACTCAACAGCATGATCGCGAGTATTGCCTTTCGCATTCACTACCTCCCTGTTCAGTCTGACCGGGAAGATAGAATCCGGCAAGAGAACGTTTCCGGGGTAAATCGTTTAGATGCTGCATGGAAAGGCCTTACACTGAAAACATGCGTGCGCTTCAGTACATTCTCGGGATCGTGCTGGTGGGGGGCTTGCTCGCGACAATTTGGATTATGATCACGGCGCCCACGGGCGAGGTGGCAGCCCCCAAGGCCGCGCCGGTCGAGCCTTACCAGGCCGGGCCGGCGTTCAATGTGCCCGCTCCGGATACCATCGTTTTTGACAACAAGTACGGCAAGGCTACCTTCACCCACAAGCTGCACTATGAGCGGGTCAAGGACGATTGCGCGACCTGCCATCCCCGGATCTTTCCGCAGTC
>JAOAPR010000100.1 GCA_025463005.1 Bryobacterales bacterium
AATCAAACGCCCGCAAACGGCTGTCGTTGGCCGCTCCGATAAACACCAGGCCGCCCGCGGTCACCATCGGCCCGGCGCTACCCGATCCACCCACGTTCCGCTTGCCTTCCGGAAGCGACTGGTTGGTGCCCAGAGTGGTTTGCCATGCGATGTCGCCGGTATTAGCGTTCACCGCGATGATGCGGCTCCATGGCGGTTTATAGCACGGGATATTCGACACGCTGAATGCGCCCACGGTGCCGTTGACGCGGTCGTAGGGGAGATTCGCATTCTCATACCGCGTGCCCTCTTTCTTCTTCTCGATCCAGCCGGTCAGCGGGCTGTCCTTGGTCTGCACAAAAACGTAGCCCGACTTCGGATCGGACGCCATACCGCCCCAGCTCGCGCCTCCGGTGGCTCCCGGAAACGAAATGGTCACGCGCGCGCGAGCGCCCTCTTCGTGGAACAACCACGGGGTGAACGGACCGTCGTTATAGAAGAGATTCTTCTCCCACAGCTCCAGGCACGCCTTGGCATGTTCGGGGGTGGTGTCTTCCGCGGTGACCAGATCTTCCCGCCGCAGACTGGTCCGTGCCAGCGCAGGCGGCTTTAAAGGAAATGGCTGCGTCGGAGAATACCATTCGCCCGGCACGTCGCCTTTGGGCACCGGACGTTCCTCGACGCCAAAGACGGGCTTGCCGGTGAGGCGATCCAGAATAAACATCCAGCCCGATTTCCCGATCGCCGCGAGGGCAGGAATCTTCTTCCCGTCTTTAACGATGTCCACCAGCCCCGGCGCGGGCGGCAGATCGTAATCCCAAAGATCGTGATGGACCACCTGGAAATGCCACTTGTACTTTCCCGTAATGGCATCGACAGCGACCACCGAATTGCCGAACAAGTTCGCGCCCGGCCGGTCGGCGCCGTAGTAGTTCGCCGCCGCCGCGCCGAAGGGCATGTAGAGAATGCCTCGCTCTTCGTCGGCGGTCATGTACCAGCCCCAGATGTTGGCGCCCGAACGGTCTTTCCAGCCGTCACTTAACCAGCTTTCGTGGCCGACCTGCCCCGGTCCCGGAATCGACTGAAACTCCCACAGCTTTACGCCTGTGCGCGCGTCGAAAGCGCGCGAATTCCCCGGAGGACCGTTTTCTCGCTCGCCGGTGCTTGCGCCTACGAGGACGAGATTCTTGAAAATGGTCGGGACGCCGTTATACGGCACCACCATATCGAGGATGCCCTCTTTCGCGAATCCGGGATCCAGCTTGCCGGAGTTCGCATTCAGCGCGACCAGGTTGCGGCCGGCGGTGAACAGAATCCGCGCGGGATTCTGGCGGTCGCCCGGCCAGTAAGCGACGCCTCGTGGAGACGCTTGGCCGCCTGTTACATCGTAGCTCCAGACTTCTTTGCCGTTTTCCGGATTCAGCGCGACGACGCGCGTCTGGGTCGAGATATACATCACGCCATTTACGACAATGGGCACAACTTCGGCCGCGCCACCCGCCGTGCCGAAGCGGAAGTTCGACGGCTGCAGGCGATACGACCACACCTGCGCGAGATTGGCGACGTTCTTGGTATCGATCTGCGTGAGCGGCGAATAGCGGGTGCTCGCCAGGTCGCGATTGAACATCGGCCAGTCGGCCGCTGGGGTTTTGGTTTGGGCCCATACTTCAGGCACAAGCAGCGCAGGCACAAGAAGGACTACGCAACTTACAAGGCGCACTCGCATGGCTGCCTAATGAGCGTAGAGCTTATCGTAATAAGCCTGGAAAACGGCTAGCTGCGCATCGTTCGGCGCAGGACCCATCGCAGGTTTATCGCCGAACTCCATCGCGCTTTTGTTCTTACTGTCGTCGTAGGCGAACCACTTCGGCAGGCCCTTGCCGTTGGGATCTCCAGTAGCAGCGAAGTTCACCCAATACGACGACATGGTGTCCGCCACCTGGCGATCCACTTCGGTCCAGGCGCGATTGCCACGCAGGTTATTGAACACGTATGGAATCTCAGAAGTGTGAACGGCGGTGCCACGCGCGCCCGGTGCGAATTTACCGCCTTTTGCATTCGGCTGCGGCGGCGGCTGGTGCGTGAAGAAGAAGATGTACGACTTCGACTTTCCGGTCTTGGCCTCCATGCGAGCCCAGTTCCGCATAACCCACGCCATCTCGTCGCGTCCCGCAATGAACGCGGATTCCTTGGCCTGATCGTCCGATCCGCCCGGATATATCTTCAGGAACGTGTCCGCATTATCGCCATAGCGCCGGTGGACCTGTTCGGCGAACTGCTCGGCGTTCGCAGGCTGCGCGCCGAACGACTCGTCACGGTTCGATCCGACCAGCACCGGCACATCGTTCTGCTTGCCCTGCGCAAAAACAGTACCCGGATCCTCAGGGATCGACCATCCGTCCACCACCGGACCCGCACCGCGACCGCCCTTGAGCACCTGATCCGCCGGTTTCGCGCGCAACTCTGCGAGCGATTTGGCGCCAAGCCCATCCGCGAATTTCGCACCCGCCTGTTCCGCATCCGCCAGCGTGCCCAGCCGGCCGATCGTGGCCGTGGTCCAGGAGCTGCTCTCGCCGATCGCACGGTGAAACAGTCCCTTGGCTTGGGGTGAAACCATCAGGTTGGCCACCAGGCCGGCGCCCGCCGATTCGCCGAATATCGTCACGCGCTTCGGATCGCCACCGAAGGCCGCAATGTTCTTCTGGACCCATTGCAGCGCCGCGATGGAATCGAGTAGCCCAAAGTTCGCTGCGCCCCGCCGGTCGGACTCGCGCGTCAGTTCCGGATAGGAGAAGAAACCAAATACTCCCAAGCGGTAGTTGATGGTGACGACCACTGCGCCCTTTTTGGCCAGCGCCTCTCCGTCGTATTCGGGCTGCGAACCCGAGCCGACGTTGTAGCCGCCGCCATAGATCCACACCATCACGGGACGTTTCTCCGAAGCCGACTTGGCCGCGGTCCAGACGTTCAGGTACAGGCAATCCTCGCTGACTTTCTGATCGGAAGCCCCGCCGGCTGCATTTTGCATACAAACCGGTCCGAATGCGTCGGCGTTCCGAACACCGTCCCAGTGGGCCACGGATTGCGGCACGCGCCAGCGCAGGTTCCCTACGGGAGGCGCCGCGAACGGGATCCCTTTAAAGATGCGCATTTCCGGGGTCGCGCCCGGGATGCCGGCAACTTGCCCGGAATCGAGTTTTACAGCGTCATTAGACGCGGCGAACGCGGCCGCACTCGCGATGATTAGAAGCCCGTATCTCATGACCGCCTCACTTTTTCGCCGCTTCGTCCAGGCGTGCGCCGCTGAGGATGTCGGTCATCGCGTAGTTTCCTTCGTGGCAGGCATATTCGAGAAATTGATAGTCGTCGCTCTTCTCGAGCTGGATGAGGATGGTCCACGGTTTCACCCAGGTCTTTTCATCGATCACCGTGATCCGATAATCCATCGACTTGTCCCCGGTTCGCGTGAAGCGCTCGATCACCTTCAGCTGGTCGCTGTGATATCCGGGGTCACCGGGATATCCCGCGCCGTTCGAGCCAATGGCGTCTTTGTCGGTGAAATTCGTGGTCTCCACCACGAGATCGTTGCCTTCCCAGTGCCCCCGCGAGTCTCCCATCACCATCTTGATGGTCGGGCTGATGTGCGGACGCCCGTCCAGCGGAATCACCCGGCTCTCATGAATCATTTCGTTGCGGAACACCACGTATCCGGGACCCTGGACGATCTGATTGCCGTTGTTATAAACCACCGGGATCACCGATCCCAGCAGGCCGCGGGAAATGCAGCGATAGTAGATGTTCAGATCGTCATAGCTATCGGCTTCGCCCTTCCATTCGCCCGGCATTCCTTTGCCGCCGCGAGCCTCTTTGCGATATTTCACCGCCGCGGCGGTGAGGTCGGGCAGTCTCCCGTTCGGAGGATCGACAATCAGCGATGTCTGGCGGGTCGGCCTGCCGCGCTCCGTCCAATACGATGGCGGTCCGATGCCCACCCTGGTATCGCTGGTGGCGACCGATTCGCTGTCAGCCTGCGCCTGCTTTTTCGCCTGAGCCTCTTTGGCCGCGAATTCTTCGTCCGTCAGCGTCGCCCGTTCGCCGAGCGCGGCTGGCCGCTGCATGGGAACGCCCATGTTGCCCGGCCATACGCCCTCAAGGTCGGGATCGCCCCACGGGGTTTTCGGGGGGGTGTAGGCTTTGCCCGTTTTGGCTTGCTTGGCTTTGGCTGCCGATGGCGCCTGGCCCGCGATGGGCAGCGTTATGAGCGCGGCCGCCGCTGCGAGCGCACTAATAGAAACCAGATAGCGATAGTTCATTCTGCCTTCCTCCCGCCTACTACTTCTTGCTTATTTGCCCCGTTTTCGCCAGATACAGTTGTACAACGTTTAGACTTCGGTTTCCAGCGGGTCGGCTTGGGGGTCGGACAGGTTTCCTCCGGCAATGGCGCCTACGACCAGGAACGGCTCGGCCCCCAATGCCACCGCGTCGGGCAAGGGGACGTCCGGTGATTCGTGAGACAGATCCTGCTCGCAGGCGAAGAACCGAACGAACGGACGACGCTGCTGGGTGACGTGATCGCGGATAGTACCCTGCAACGCCGGATAGCGGGCCTCGAGCGCGTCCAGGATCGAGCGCTGTGTAACTGGACCCTGGACCTCGAGCTGCACCTCGCCGCTGACTTGCGCGATCGTACGCAGATGCGCCGGAAGTACCACTCGAATGGCGCTTGGGGTCACGACAATGTCTGGACCTCGACCGAAAGCACGGCCGGAAGATCGCGGACGATGGGCTTCCAGCTATCTCCGGCATCGGCTGACGCGTAGACTTGACCGCCGGTGGTGCCGAAATATACGCCGCACGAATCGAGCGAGTCGATCGCCATCGCGTCACGCAGCACATTGACGTAGCAGTCGCTTTGCGGCAGACCCTTGGTGAGCGGCTCCCACTCATTTCCACCCGTCCGGCTGCGGTACACGCGTAGTTTCCCTTCAGGCGGGAAATGCTCGCCGTCGCTCTTGATCGGCACGACGTAGATGGTTTCAGGCTCGTGCGCATGAACGTCGATCACGAAACCGAAGTCAGTCGGCAGATTCCCGCTGACCTCGTGCCAGGAATCGCCGGCGTTGTCGCTGCGCATGACGTCCCAGTGTTTCTGCATGAACAGCACACCCGGGCGCGAGCGGTGCATGGCGATGCGGTGAACGCAGTGTCCGACCTCGGCAGTTGGATCCGGGATGTGTTGGGAGCGCAAGCCCTGGTTGATCGGCCGCCATGTCTGGCCGGCGTCGTCGCTGCGGAATGCACCCGCGGCCGAGATGGCGATGAAGATCCGACTGGGGTCGTTCGGATCCAGAAGGATGGTATGCAGGCACATTCCGCCGGCGCCGGGCGCCCAGTGCGGCCCTGAGCCGTGACCGCGCAGTCCGGAAAGCTCCTGCCACGCCTTTCCGCCGTCGGTTGATCGGAACAAGGCCGCGTCTTCCACTCCGGCATAGACTGTATCCGGATCGGTAAGGGACGGTTCCAGATGCCAGACGCGCTTGAATTCCCAGGGGTGCGGCGTGCCGTCATACCACTGGTGCGTGCCGGGGACACCGTCGTAAACGAACTTGTTATCCACCGGCTCCCAGGTCTTGCCGCCGTCGCTGGAGCGCTGGATCATTTGCCCGAACCAGCCGCTGGACTGGGATGCATATATCCGATCGGGGTCAGCGGGTGATCCCTTAAGGTGATACAGCTCCCAGCCCGCAAAATGGGGGCCGCTGACGTCCCACTGTTCGCGCTTTCCATCCGACTCCAGAATAAACGCGCCTTTCCGCGTGCCAACCAATACCCTTACTCTACTCATGTGTTCTCCTTTTCCTCCGTCCCGAATTTCGCAACTCTCTAAATTTCGGGAGCAGCGGGGTCAAGTCCCGCTGTTGCCATCGCCGGCGAACTTCAGCCAGGACTTCTTGGCGATTGTTCGCCATGTTCTCGATGAAAGCGCAGGGCGCTCCCGTCTCCTCGTGCCGCGAGCCCCAGATAAGCAACTCCAGGAGCACAGGCGCCAGATCGATCCCTTTTTCCGTCAGCCGGTAATTCAACCTGCGCCCGTCCGTCTCCTCGACTTCCCCCGTGATGATCCCCGCGCCTTCGAGCTTTTGCAGGCGGTCCGCCAGGATGTTCGTGGCGATCCCTTCCGACGATCCCTGGAACTCCTTGAATGTGCGTAATCCGCGAACCATCAGATCACGGATGATCAGCAGAGACCAGCGATCTCCAAACGTTTCGAGAGAGATGCTGACCGGGCAGCCCGACCGGCGTTTCGACTGAAGTTCCCCGGGCACATTGGATACGCTATCACCATCACTTGCATTATGCAAGTGATTACTAAAATATCAATCTCATCACGCCGACGATGACCCGAGTCTCGTTGCCGATATCGGCTCTCAAGTGACCAAAGAGCGGGCTGGTGACGTTGTTGCCGCTGCTGTCGAGAACTCCGAACCACGGAAAGTTTGCAGCATTATGCGCGTCTACACGAATCTGCCACTTCACCCTTTCAGCCAGGTGAAATTCTTTATAGAGCGACAGGTCTGTGATGTTCAGAGGCTTGCTCCGCACATCCGGGAAGCGTGTCGGGAACGTCCGGAGGGTGAAAGGAGACTGCGCAGTTCGGGGAAAGAGAGACGTATCGAACCACACATCGTAGGAAGGATCGTACTGCGCACGTCCCGCGGCTTGCGCCAGCGCATCACGCTGCGCGTCACTGAGCTTGGCGCTTTTGGCTTCCAGCGGCCCGGCGTTCGGGAACGCCAGCGGAAATCCGGAATGCGACATCCACACACCGCTCAACGTCCAGCCAGCGGCGATGCCATTCATCCATCGATAGGAGTAATTGCCGGGAAGACTGTAAGTCCCGATGACCGAGAACTGCTGCGGCACATCGAACTGCGTCAGGCGTTTCTCGAGCCTGGTATTCAGCGGATTCTGCAGATCGGCGTCCTGCGAATTGAGCGTCGATACTTGTTCCAACGCCTTGCTGATGGTGTAAGCCAGCGTGACGCTGAATCCACGCGAGAATCGCCGCGACAGCTTCATCTGCGCCGAATCGTAGCGTTGTTGGCCGATCGGCACGTCCGTCATTTGCGATCCGCTTCCGTACTGAGGAAAAGCGTACAGCAGTTGTTGACGCGGGACCGTGGAACCGTTGAAGGCCGAGTTGGGAAGCAATCCCGCCATCGGATTCGCGACCTGCTGATTGAAGTATGCCTGGCGCTGGTCGAGCGGAATGCTGTTGAGCACGTCCGACGGAATGAAATTGAGCTGCAACGTGACAGGCAAGCGTTTGGTGAGATTCCCGGCATACGAAACATCCGCGAGCCAGCCCGCGGGCAGCTCATATTGGAATCCGGCGGAGTACTGCTGCGAGTAGGGCAGAGGCCGATCCAGGTATTGGAATGCAATGTTCTGTCCAAGATTGGTCGCCAACCCCTGGCTGTTGCCGATCGGCTGCAGAAGACCGTTCGGAAAGATGCTTACCGGAAATGGATCGCTGAGGGAAACCGCCGGCGTGAGTCCGTTGTCTTGCGACGCCGTCAACTGTGTCTGCCGGCTGAAGCCGGTGGGCGGGCCGTTCGCGCTCTGGCCAAGATAGCCCAGACTGTAGCCGCCCCGAAATATGAGCTTCGGGGCGATCCGATACGCGACACCGATTCTCGGCTGAAAGTTCGCTCGGTGCGGCTCGAACGCATACCTGTTGTCGGAATCGGCGTACAGAAGACCGCCCTTCAAACCGGCGGCGCAAGCCGGGCAGTTTGCAGACGCCGCCGATGCCTGCACTACGCCCGCAATCGGACTTGATTGACCGAAGGCGAACCCTCGCACCATTCGGTCGTAGCGCTCATCCCGTGGAGTTTCATAATCCCAACGCAAACCCAGATTGAGCGACAGCCGCGGATGAATTTTGAAGTCGTCCTGCACGTAAGCGGCATAGTAGTGTGAGCGATATGCCGGATCAATGTTGCGATCAACAAATCCGCTGGAAGGGCGACCGAGCAGGAAAGATGCGAAGGCGTTGCCCGAAAGGCTGTCGGCGCGTTGTGGATTCGCTTGGGTCCAACCAGGGTCGAACGTGTACGATCCGCTCGCGAGTCCCGGATTCAGGTTGTTGTCGTTATACCGCCGAAGCTCGGATCCGAGCCGCACATTGTGTTTGCCGCGAATCCAACTAACGTTCGGCTGCAGACTCCATACATCCTGAGCGGTGTAACTGAGTACGCCCGATGAGCCGATCTCGGAATACCCGGCGATATTGAACCGTGGAAACTCCAGGGTGGCGAACTGTGCGGCGAGAGAATTCGGGAAGCCGAGTTGCCGCGGATCGTAATTCACTCCGAAGGAATTTCCGTTTGAGGTTTCAAAGCGCGACACGCCTGCTCTCAAATTAAACAGCAATGTTGGCGTGAACTGATAGGCCCAGTCCGCACCCCAGGCGCGGAACACGCGCGTGGATGGATACTGGTTGCTCGGCTCAGCCGGGTTGTCGCCCCACACCAGCTTGGCGTAGTTCAACCACGGCGTCTGCCCATAGTGGAAGGAGACGCGGCTCTTCGCGTTGAGCATGTGGTCGAGCTTTCCCAGCCACGCATCGTACGTGTTGGTCTCGGGAAGAATCTTCAGGTAGTTATTCAGATGCGCCGGTCCGTCGCCAGGCAAATTCGCCGCAGGATAAAAGGACGCGACCTTCGCCGCCACGTTATTGATCTGAGCGAGGGGAATCGCGTTCCCAACGAATGGCGTTCGCACGAAAGTTTTCCCGTCGGGGCCCAGTGAGGTCGAAAGCGGGTCGTAGATCGTGATCAGGTTGCCGTTGGCATCAAAGAGATGCGAAAAATCGCCGCGCAACTGTTCGGGGAGAGGCAACGTCCGGCTTTGGCCGCCCTGATTATGTTGCCGCAATCCCTCCAGCGAGATCGTGAAGAAGGTGCGATTCCGGCGCACAGGGCCTTCTGCCCCAAATCCGAAAGTATTGTTCTTGAAGGCTGTCGTGGGCACGCCGTTCTTATTTGCGATCCAGTCGTTCGCACGGATTTTATCGTTCTTGAAGTATTCGAAAAGCTGACCGTGGAAAGCGTTGGTGCCGCTCTTGAGGTTGATCATCGTGACGCCGCCGCCGGTTCGCCCAAACTGCGCGTCGTAGGAATTTATCTGGACGGTGAACTCCTCCGTCGCCGCGATCGGCGGAACCCAGGCGACGCCGCGGTCACTCTTGGTGTCGGTAACGCCGTCGACGACGATCTCGTTTTCCCCGCTCCGGCCGCCTGCGATCGAAACGGCATTGACGTTGCCGAAGGCGTACAGCTCCATGGCGCCCCAGTAGGTGCTGGTTTTCACGACACCCGGCTGGTCGTACTGTAAGGCGAACAGATTCCGCCCTCCTGAAGGCACATTTTCCAGAACGGGATTCTCAAAAGTCGATTCGCGCGTGGCGGTTTCGGTTTGAAGCACGGGCGTGCCGAAGACGGTTATCGTATCGACTCCAGCCAGGGACAGACTGACGTCTATGGAGAGCCGGTCGGACGCTAAGAGCGCCACCTCATGCTCGTACTTCTTGAAGCCTTGCAGCTCGACTGTCAGGGTGTATGTGCCCGGAAGCAACGTCGCGAGGGAATACCGGCCGATAGAATTCGTTGCGACTTCGTAAGCCAGATGCCTCTCCAGGTCGGAGGCTACAACCTTTGCTCCAGCCACCAGCGCTCCGGACGGATCCGTCACCTGGCCGCTGATCCTGGCACGGAACTCCTGCGCCAGGCCGGACGCGGCGACCGCCAGTAAACAGACGCTAGCTTCTACTAACCTCATGCCCCTTTGCGTTGAAAGGGCATTGTAGACGGGATCCGGCGCGGGATCAATAATTTTCGCAGATCCGGCCGATTTTTTCGCATTTCCTAACAGGATTGTCACCCATCCTGTCTCCGGAATCCGGGATTCAGCTCGCAAGTGCCTGAGTTTGCTGGCCATTTACGCGTTGCCGCGGGAGGTTTTATGAATCGAAAGTTCGGATTTAGCCTGCTATTGGCGATTGCCTCCGGCGGCGTATTGACAGCACAATCCGCAGCGGCGCCCAAAGCTTCAGCTCCGGCACCAGCGGCTCCCAAGCAGGGCGCCCAACAAGCTGGGGCAGGCGGATTCAAAGTCGGCGATACGGTCCAGATCAACACACTGTTTGGTTGGGCCAACGGTACGATCCTGGCCGTGCGTGGGAATTCCTACTACGTGCATGCGCAGACAGGCGCGGACGTCTGGAAGGATTATCCAACGGAAGTGCGCAGAATCGGCGGGCCCAATGCGGAAGATCATGCGAACGGGGTCTACGAGCTCCACGATCGAGTGCAGGTCAATTTCGAAGGGAAGTGGGTAGACAGCGAGGTCATGACCATCCTCGGGAGCGACTACCAGGTCACGCTGCCAGGAAATCGCCTGGTATGGGCTAATCGTCAACAACTCCGATATGTCGGGCCACAGGTGAAGGCGGCTGCGCCCAAACCTGGAACACCGCCCAAGCCGGGACTCACCAGCTGCGCCGGAAAAGTCGAAGGGCGGTACAGCGCGGGGAGTTTCGGTAACTTCAGTGTCGTCTTCAAGGGGGGCAAGGCGACGCTCTCCATGTACGGGGAAGGGCAGGAGGCGGAGTGCTGGACGGGTGGCGGCAAGATCTATTTGCGGTCGCCCGATCCGAACCTCGGCGACATGGTTTTCGAGATCAACAACGACGGAACACTCGATAGCCCCATGGGGGAGCTTAAGAAGAAGGGCAACTGAAAAGGACGATGAAAATTTGTATCGTGGCATCCATCGCCTGGTTCGCACCGATGATCTGGGCGCAGCCGGTCATCACTCCTGGCGGCATCTTGAACGTTAGCGGAGCACAGCCCCGGCTGGCGCCTAATGCCGTCTTCGTCGTTTACGGCCAGAATCTGGGTCCGGCGACCGAGGTGGATGCCACCGCACCGAACTATCCCATTTCGCTGGGTGGCTCATCGGTGAGTTTCACGCCGACGGCCGGGGGCAGTGCGGTCTCCGCTTATATGGTGTTCACCCTGGCTGCTGCCGTGGGAGGTGTGATCCCCTCGTCGCTCGTGCCCGGCACCTACGCCGTGCGTGTTACCTACAACGGTCAAACCAGCACTCCTCAAACCGTGACCGTCGTCTCTCGGCTATTTAACATTGCGACTGCCAACGGCATCGGCAGCGGAACCGCCCAGGCGACGATCGTGGAGGTAAACGAGGGTTTCAGCCTTACTCGCTTCACGACTGCGCCCGCGCCTGCCGGCCCCCGGCAATTTGCGAAAGCGCCCGCGCATGGCACGAATACCATCTCGCTGTGGGGTACCGGAGGCGGAGCCGACGCGGCCAATGATACCGGCGGCTCGTCCGGCGACCAGACGGCGGCGGGGAGTTTCAAAGTGATGGTCGGCAGCCGTGTGATCACGCCGACCTATACGGGTGCCGTGGCAGGGTACCCCGGGCTATGGGTGCTCATTTTCACTTTGCCCGCTGATATCGAACCGGATTGTTACGCGTCGCTTCAAGTCAGCTCCAATGGTGAACTCAGCAATACACCCATTCTTCCTATTGCGGCTGCGGGGGAGAGTGCCTGCGCGGATCCGAATCTGACTCCGGCCGTGCTTACCAAGTTGGATGGGGGCGGTACTATCGTCGGCGGTGCGTTGGCCGTTGTCAGATCCGTCAGCACTAACCCGGCGGTCACGCAGGAATTCGGCAGCGGATCCTTCGCGCGCTGGACAGCAGCCAAATGGGCCGCGAGCGCTCCGAGCCGGCCGAATCTCGGCCACTGCAGCGTTTTCGAGCGCACCTACCCTGTAGGTGGAACAGATCCCGCCGGCCCCGAGGCACTTCTGGATGCCGGCGCAAGTCTCCCTTTAAGCGGCCCTGGGTTGCCGCAAGGAGCCAGTCTGGCAAGAATCGTAGTGCCGACGTTTGGTTTCAGCTACCTCTTCTCACCGGCGCTCGGGACATTTAGAACCGGGAGATACACCTTGACCGGAAACGGTGGCGCCGACGTCGGCCCATTCAACGCAGGAGCGAACTTCCCAGCCAGCTTCGCCGTGACAAATTGGGATTCCATCACCGTCATCGATCGCTCCCGGCCAGTCAACCTCACCTGGACTGGAAGCGGAGCGGACTATGTGACGGTCGTGATCACGAACTCGAGACGAGAAAGCTCTATCATTCACATCGTTACGATCTCCTGCTATGTTCGCGGCAGCGATGGGGCACTTTCGGTTCCTCTGAGCGCGGTCTCCCGATTGTTGCCGCCACCTGCCGATGCCACGATGTCGGTGCAAGGATATAGCTTTGAGATTTTCAACGCGAACCTGGTGGCAGGCGGTCAGATCGACTTTGGCTCTTTCGGGGCCGCGCTCAGCGTCTCGAAGACTCTTAGCGTCCAATGACTCAGCGGGGCGACACGAAGCCCGGCCGTCCCCGTCCGGTGTAAGTCCGGCCATACTATAGAGAATTGAAGCGGATTGACGATGCGCAGGTTCCTAGTCAGCGCGGTATTGGCCGTCTGCCTGGCAGCGGGCGCTGAAGCCGCGTCGCATCGTCTGAATCTCTATCCCAACTCCTTCACGATCTTCTCGATGGCGGAAGGCCCCGACCACCTGCTGTGGCTGGCGACTTCCGACGGCTTGTACCGTTTTGACGGATTTCACTACCACAAGATCACGGATTATCCGTTCAGCTTTGCCAGGTTCGTCGCGTTCACCGGCGATGGATCTTTATGGGTCGGCAGCTATGAAGGTCTGGCGCGCGCCCGCCCCGGTAAGAGCTTCGAAGTCATCCTGACGGAAGAAGTTATTAGTTTGGCGGCTTATCCCGATCAGGTGTTCGTTCGTTTGACGGACCTGGTTCAAATTCGGCTGGACGGCTCCGTGCGTCACCTCGGCCACCATACACGGCGGGATTTGTTGATCGATTCTTCCGGAATGCTGTGGTCCACCTGCATAAGCCCCAACGCTGCGTGCTGGATCGATCCCACCCGGCCGGAACAACTCCAGCAGGTGCAAGGTCTGGAGGTCTCACAGGCAGCGGTTCGCGATTCCCAAGGCCGGCTATGGGTCTCCAACGATGAACACGCCATGATTTTCCAGGATGGGCGCGCCCTGTTGACCCTGCAACGTAAGCCGACTGTCGAAACCCGGCGTACCAATCCTCTGCTTCCGGGCGGTGGTGGCCAACTCTGGTTCCTCGGGGAGGCGGTGCGCGGCCTGGTGCAGGAAGTAGAATTTCGCGACCGCGCCGATCACGATCGTTATCCTCCCATTTCGGGCCTTGAGGACAGCCGAGGTCATGTATGGGTGGCTTCGTTAGGGCAAGGATTGGTCGAATGGGTTCCCGACCAGCAATGGCAGCGGTGGTTTCCCGAGGATTTCGACAATGAACCGGTCGTGCTGCTGGTGCGGGATCATCAGGGATCGCTGGTGCTCGCCACGCACAAACATCTATATCGCTGGAATCAGCAGACGGGTAAGTGGAGGCGCTTCGCTGAGGGGGACCATCGCTATGAAGGGCTGCTGCCGCTCGATGACGGCGGATTCCTGGCTACGATGCGCGATCTGGGTGTGGTCCGGCTCTCCAGCGACGGAAGGATTGTGGAGCGCATCAAAGATCTTTTGCCGGAGGGGGACAAATACCGTAAAATCATCCGCGATGGAAAAGGGCGAATCTGGATCGGCGCGAAACGCATTCTCCTGCGTATAGAAGGCAAGCCCGGCTCGCTGCGGCTGCGCGAGGAGCATCTGCCTGGAGATCCCTTTAACGGCTACGAAAACAGTGTCGATTTAGAAGTGGATCGCTCCGGTCGTTTATGGGCTGGATATCAGAACGGAATTGCGTGGCTGGATGACGAGGATCATTGGCATCAGGTTCCAACCAACCAGCCCATCACCGAAGTCCGTTCGTTTACGCTTGCGGGAGACGATTTCTGGATAGCGCATCGGCAATCGGGCGCATTCACCCGGCTTAGTAAGGATCGCGATCGCTGGAATGTGTCGACATTGGCGGCAAATGCCGGATATGGCCCCACCGATTCGCTATTCATTAAACGCGATTCGCGCGGATGGATCTGGCGCGGCGCCACGGACGGCGTCCACATTTCAGATGGGCACAACTTCGGTCCCAATGACTGGCTTCACATTCATCTGGGAAACGGTCTGGCCGCGAATGAAATGGATATTTATGGGTTCTTCGAAGACGCGGACGGTACAGTCTGGATCGCCGGCGCAGAAGGCCTGACTCATTTTCGTCCGGACCCGTCGTGGTTCCAGGCGCCCCGCGAAGCTCCCGTCCCTCAAGTGACCCGGTTGATAACAAATGGCCACCCGTTCCTTTATCCGGCGGCGATTCCGCACCAACTTCCGGCGAGCACTACTGCCATGGAAATTGACGTGGGATCGCTGGGGACGCCTCCGTTCCGCGACGTTCCTTTCCGCTATCGCTTGCTGCCGCTCTCCAAGGAGTGGCGCGTCTCGACGAATGGCACGCTGCAATTTGCGAATCTGTCCCCGCTGGCATACACGCTCGAAATTGGTTATGCAGGCGACGGTCCGCCCAAGGTATCCACATTTTCGTTGCGGATCGGAGCGCCGAGCCGGGAGGTGTCGTGGTTGTGGACGCTTTTGTTTCTGACTGGCACGGGCGCAGTGATCGCAATCATCCGTTACGCGCCGGGGTTGGACGGATTCAGGTTCCGCATGGGAAAAGCGATCTTCGTGTTACGCCGTCGTTACAGCGACCGGACTGCCGTCAGATCGACAGACGCTCTACGCGCATCCGGGAACTATTCGGGCCGAACTTTGTCCGGGCGATATCTTCTGAGCCGGATCGTATCTCGCGGGGGATTCTCGGTGGTGTATGAAGGCTCTGATCTCAGCAACGGAAATGCTCGAATTGCCGTGAAGGTCCTCAACCGAGGCTCTGGCTCAAGTTCTTATCAAGACGGCTGGCTGCGCGACCGGTTCGCACACGAAGTAGCTTCATTGCGATCCGTGGATCATCCCGGAGTGGTCCGGATTCTGGATTCGTGGGTCAGTTCCTCCGGCGAGCCGTGCCTGGCGATGCCATTCCTGGAGGGACAAACGCTGCGTACAGCTCTATCGGAAAAACCGTTCACGCTCGAGCGAGTGGCGCGCATCGTTAATCAACTCGGAGCGGCCTTAGCCGAGGTGCATGACCGCGGGATCGTTCATCGCGATCTCAAACCCGAGAATCTGATCCTTCTCCGGCCGGCGACAGATCTCGAGCAGGTGGTCATTATCGACTTCGGAACCGCCGGATTGCGCACCGGCGACGACGAACTGGCCGCCACCACACTCCTGGCAGGATCGTTTCACTACATGGCGCCGGAGCGGCTGACGGGGCACTACTCAGCAGCGAGCGATCGATTTTCTTTCGCCGTAATTGTCTTGGAGATGCTGACCGGCAAGCGGCTGCCCGATCTCCGCGTCATGTTTTCAGACGCGTCGTTTTTGGGTGAGTTACAGAAGGCCCTGGGCGTCACCCTCAGCCAGGATGCGGCGCAGCGCGTCGCGAATCTACTGGGCCCGGCGTTTGACCCGGAGCCTCGCCGCAGGCCTGCGAACACCCGAGCATGGGCTGAAGAGTTAGCTGCTGCGATCTATCAGAAAATCTAGACGCAGCGTTTCAAGCGATTCGCCATCCACTGCAGACCGAAATCGTAATCGGCGCGCACCCGCCAGGCTTCGCGACCCTGGGATAGCGTCATCTCATGAATCGTCTGGCCTTCCACGCAACGCGCCCAAACCGTCTCGGCCACTTCTCGATCCATGGCGCGAAGTTTTTCAAACATCATCTTCACGGCCAAAGCGGATTCGCGGTCGGCATGACGGGCGGTCAGTAACAGTTCCGGAATCAACTCCGGCTGGATTTTTCTGGCTGCGTTTTTTGAGCGCGAATGATCGATCAAAACCTGCCGCATGGCGCGAGCCGAGATGCGGAAGAAATGATCCTCGTTGAGAATGCGAGCTTCCAAGCGGTGCAGCTTCAAAAACAGCTCGCTCACCAGAGCTGTGGGCTGTAGCGTGTGTCCGGGACGTTCCCTTTTGAGCAGCGCCGAGGCGATGACCCGAAGCCGGTAGAATGCCAGCTTGTAGACGGCATCCTGAGCAATGCTGTCGCCGAGTTGGGCTTTCTCGAATAATGACGCGAATGCTTCCGCCATCGATTGCTCCACCCCTGCTTGGTTAAAGGCAGAGTATAGCAAAAGAACGGTAAACTTTCTTCGTGAGCCACGCCAAGGGTCTTTTGAAAGGGGCGAAGTTCAACGGTCGGCATTCTACGGTGATTCCGAGTGCGGTTACGGCGATCGAAGCTGCCAGAGATTGTCCGTACGTTAGCAAGATCGCCCTGGGCGTCATCACACCGCTGCGGGCGGGTAAACCCCATCTGAAATTTAATCCCGTGAGCGGTGGCTTGAAAATGCAGGTGCGGGGCACGCACGCCGTTCAGATTCTCTGGCTGTACACGACCAGGCCCGACGACGTAATTGCGGAGATCACGAGAAAGTGGGCTCCATAACGCCCAGTACCATCAAACTCGAACCGGTGAAGCCGCCTCTCTGTGCGATTCCGTCATGTAATCGAGCGCTGCCGAGACGCCACCCTTACGGTGGGGAACGCCGGCGATATCGAGTCCCATCTCAACGCCGCTGAGGGCTCCGGCGAGCATAAGATCGTTGAAGTCGCCCAGGTGGCCGATACGGAAAACTTTGTCCTGTAACTTGCCGAGGCCGGTACCCAGGGGCATGTTGAACCGCTCCAGAATCACTTTGCGAAGCTCGTCCGCGGAGTGACCAGCCGGCGTATAGATTGCTGTTACCGAGTTGCTGTATTCCTTCGGATCGAGAGCCACGTTTTCGAGGCCCCAGGCGCGAACGGCGCGGCGCGTCGCTTCGCCATGACGCTCGTGCCGCTTAAACACATTCTGCAACCCTTCCTCACGCAGCATATCCAGTGATTCGCGCAGACCGTAGAGAAGATTGGTAGCGGGAGTGTACGGGAAAAAACCGTTGGCGTTTTGTGTAAGCATCGGCTCCCATTCCCAGTACGCTCTTGGAAGCCGTGCCGATTTCGACGCCGCCAGCGCCTTGTCGCTGATCGCGTTAAACCCGAGTCCGGGCGGCAGCATCAACCCTTTCTGTGAGCCACCGATGGATACGTCAACTTCCCATTCGTCGTGCCGGTAATCGATAGAACCGAGCGACGATATGACGTCTACCAGCAGCAGCGCGGGATGCTGCGCGCGTTTCATGGCTGCGCGAACTTCGCTAACCGAACTGGTGACACCCGACGATGTTTCGTTATGCACCACACCGACAGCCTTGATCTTGCGATCGCGATCTTCACGGAGCTTGGCTTCGACCACTTGCGGATCGGCGCCATGCCGCCAGTCGGTTTGTACGACGTCGACATCCAGGCCCAGTTTGAGTGCCACTTGGATCCACAAGGCGGCGAACTGGCCGACGTCGAACATCAGTATTTTGTCCCCGGGCGAGAGGGTATTCGTCAGTGCGCCCTCCCAGGCTCCGGATCCTGAGGAAGGAAAGATGACGACCTTTCCTGAGGTTTGGAAAACCTCTTTCATTCCCTCCAGGACCTCGAGTCCCAGGCGTCCAAACTCCGGACCGCGATGATCGATGGTAGGCCGCGCCATCGCGCGCAGCACACGTTCTGGCACATTGGTGGGGCCGGGAAGCTGAACAAATTGACGACCGCTAGAATAAGGCATCAGTTAATCCAAACGCTCATTGTACATCTCATGGGACCCGAGGCGGCAGGAATCTACCAGTCCGTCGGCCGATAATCCTTCAAAAACTGTCCCCATAAGTGTTCCCCAGTGTTGATGCCGCTGATGATGGGATCGAGAATGCGCGCTGCGCCGTCCACAATGTCGAGAGGTGGGTGAAATTTCTGCTCGACTGTCTTTCGCGCGGCGATCTCAACGGGATCTTCGTCCGTCACCCATCCGGTATCGACGCTGTTCATGTGAATGCCATCGCCGTGATAGTCCGTCGCCGCGGTGCGCGTCATCATGTTGAGTGCGGCTTTGGCCATGTTGGTGTGCGGGTGGCGAGTCGTCTTCCAATTCCGGTAGAACTGTCCCTCCACGGCCGATACGTTGACAATGTGTTTGTCGCGCTCCGGGGTGCGCATCATCAGGGATTTGAGACGTGCATTGATGATGAAGGGCGCCACGGCATTGATCAACTGGACTTCCAGCAACTCAACCGAGGAGACCTCCGCCATCAGCAGCCGCCATGAGTTTCGTCCGCGCAAATCGACCTGTTGCAGATCCTGGTCCAGACGGCCTTCAGGGAACAGTTGCTTCTGTCCCAGAAACTCTTCGGGAAGCAAGGGGACTTGGGAAAGATCAGCCGCGCGAGTTAATCCCTCGTGGACCATGGCCGACTCGGTACGCGTGTCGCCGCATACGTCGTACGCGCCCAGAAGCATTCGTGTGCTCTCGGACATTTCGTGCAGCGCCGATCTCTCGCCCTCAATCATGTGCGCGTAAAAATCGGGCGGGCGACGAACGGTCTGGCAGGCGTTGTTGATGATGAAGTCCAGCCGGGGAAGGGTCGCCAGCAAGTGCCGGCAGAACGCTTCGACGCTGGGGGTGTGGCGCAGGTCCAGTCCGAAGATTTCGAGGCGATGTCCCCATTCGCTGAAATCCGGCTCCCGTGCATAACGCTGGGCCGAATCGCGGGGAAAGCGAGTGGTCACGAACAGGCTTGCTCCCGCGCGCAGCAGCTTGAGACCAGCTTGATATCCGATCTTCACGCGTCCGCCGGTCAGCAGCGCCACCCGGCCGCGCAGATCAGCCAGTTCCGTTCGCTTCTTGAAATTGAACTCCGCGCAGGCCGGACACATCTGATCGTAGAAATGGTGGATCACCGAGTAATGCTGCTTGCAGACGTAGCAATGCGGATCGAGCGATTCGGCATTCTGCTGTTCACGGTCGCGTTGGTCGAAATCCGTAGGTGGGAAGAAATTGGGAGTGGTGAATACGGGTTTGCGCCGCAGCGTGCGAATCCCGGTCTGGTTAAGTACCGCGCCGGCGCGTTGAGCTTGTGTGGCTGTGCGCTCGCGCTCCGCGGCTTTCACCATTCGGCGCCGTGCGATTGGATCGGGGTTGTAGATCTCTGCCACAGCCCGGTGCAGGCGCTCGCGGTCCTGCGCAGGCAACTGGCTTAGAAGCGAGTGGTCGGCCACGATCTGTTCGAGCAGCTCGGTTGCGGAGCGCAGACGTTCCAGCAAGCCCTGCTCGGCAGTCTTCACGGGCGCAAAAGCGCGATCGGTATGCATATAGGGCAAGAAGGCTTAACCTCATTATGGCTTCTGAACGGTACCGCGCGTGCTCTAAGAGGCAGATCATGAGGACAAATTCCACGACCACGATTACGGGAGCCGTCTTGACGACCCTCCTGTTCGCATTCTCGGCCTTCGCGCGCGATCACAGCGCCCTGAACGGCACCTGGACGCTGGTGCCCGCCAGGAGCGATTTTGCCGGCCAACCCGTCCTTCAAACCGGCAACGTAACGATCAGCGATCACAAGGGCATCATCGTCGTCTCTCGCAGTTTCGTATATGAAGGCGCCACTGAGACCTTCTTCTACAAGGACAGCACCGGCAGCCAGCACAACGCTACGGTTCACACCGGCAAAGACCTCAAAACCAAGACCAAGTGGGATGACGACGTCCTGAAAGTAACGACCACGCAATCCGGCGCAGTTACTCTTGAAAGCTACAGTCTTGCCGCGGACGGCACGATGCTGGTCAACGTCGTAAGGCCGGAGCACAAGTCGATCACCCTCATCTTCCAGCACAAATAGAGCCAGCACAAATAGAGCAACTCCGGCGGGTGACCACCCCTGGGCACCTGACCATATATCGTTATTGTACGGACGCTCCCTTGCGTCCTCCAAATCAACGCCCGCAACCATCAGCCCGCGAATCGGCGCAACAGAGGACGGCGACACTCGTGCAGTGGGAAAGAGGTCGCCCAAAGCCGCTGTGGGTTTTGTAGCTGGACGGAGGTTAGGACATGTCTGTGCAATCCCGCGATCCTGCCGTTTCCGAGGACTCCGCCGGTACCGTGGATGTCGTCACCGAGGTCCGGCGCGAAGCGGCCCTGCTCAAGACCGGGGCGCTGCAGAACGCGATTTTTAACAGCGCCAATTTCTCGAGCATCGCCACCGACGAGAAAGGCGTCATTCAACTATTCAATGTCGGCGCGGAGCGCATGCTCGGCTACACCGCCATGGAGGTGGTCGATAAGATCACGCCCGCCGACATTTCCGATCCGCAGGAAGTGATCGCACGCGCCAAAGCGTTGAGCCTCGAGCTCGCAACTCCGATTACACCAGGTTTCGAGGCGCTGGTCTTCAAGGCCTCGCGCGGCATCGAAGACATTTATGAGCTGACGTATATCCGTAAAGATGGCAGCCGCTTTCCCGCTGTCGTGTCGGTTACGGCGCTGCGCGACGATCTGGGCGGAATCATCGGGTATCTGTTGATCGGCACCGACAATACCGCGCGCAAGCAGGCAGAAGAGGCGCTGCTTAAAGCGGGCGCCTTGCAAAGCGCGATTTTTAACAGCGAAAACTTCTCGAGTATCGCCACCGACGCGAAAGGCGTCATCCAGATCTTCAACGTCGGCGCTGAGCGCATGCTGGGCTACACTGCCGCCGAAGTGATGAACAAGATCACCCCCGCCGACATTTCCGATCCGCAGGAGGTGATCGTACGTGCCAACGCGTTGAGCCACGAGCTCGCAACCACGATCACGCCGGGTTTCGACGCATTGGCGTTCAAAGCCTCGCGCGGCATCGAAGACATCTATGAGCTGACATACATCCGTAAAGATGGCAGCCGCTTTCCCGCTGTCGTATCGGTTACGGCGCTGCGCGACGATCTTGGCGGAATCATCGGCTATCTGTTGATCGGCACCGATAACACGGCCCGCAAACAGGTGGAAGCGGAGCAAAAGCTGCTCGATCAGCGCCTGCGAGATCAGCAGTTCTATACCCGCTCTCTGATCGAATCTAATATCGACGCGCTGATGACCACCGATCCGGCCGGAATCATCACCGACGTCAACAAGCAAATGGAGGCGCTGACCGGTTGCACGCGTGATGAGCTGATCGGCGCGCCGTTCAAGAACTACTTCACGGATCCGGAGCGGGCCGAGGCGGGCATCAAGCGGGTGCTGAGCGGCAGCAAAGTCACCGATTACGAACTGACGGCCCGGGCCCGTGATGGCAAGGAAACAGTCGTGTCCTACAACGCGACCACGTTCCACGATCGCGACCGGAAGCTTCAGGGAGTATTCGCCGCGGCGCGCGACGTCACCGAACGCAAACGCTTTGAGCGCACGCTGCAGGAAAACAACCTCGAATTGGAGAGAGCCAGAGCCGCGGCGGAAAAGGCCAACCTCGCGAAATCGGATTTCCTGTCCAGCATGAGCCATGAGCTTCGCTCGCCGCTCAATGCGATCCTTGGTTTCGCCCAGCTCATTAATTCCGAATCTCCGCCGCCCACGCCCTCCCAGACTGCCAGCATCGACCAGATTCTCCACGCCGGATGGTATCTGTTGCAGCTTATCAATGAAATTCTGGATCTCGCGCAGATCGAGTCCGGCAAGCTGGCGCTATCCAGGGAACCGACTTCCTTGGCCGAAGTCATGCTCGAATGCCAGGCTATGATCGAGCCGCAGGGGCAAAAACGCGGCATCAGAATGACTTTTCCGCAGTCCGGCTGCTCTTACTTCGTGGATGCCGATCGGACCCGGTTGAAGCAGGTTCTCATCAATCTTCTCTCTAACGCAATCAAATACAACCAGTCGAATGGAACGGTAGTTGTGGACTGCGCCATGACCAGTCCCCAGCGCATTCGCGTTAGCGTTAGGGACACTGGTGCCGGATTGCCTCCGGATATGCTGCTGCAGCTATTCCAGCCGTTCAACCGTCTGGGCCAAGAGCGTAGCACGGAGGAAGGCACAGGCATCGGCCTGGTGATGAGCAAGCGCCTGGTTGAGCTGATGGGCGGTGTAATCGGCGTGGAAAGCACGGTCGGTTTGGGGAGCGTGTTCTGGTTCGAGCTGAACTCGACTGATGAGCCACACCTTGGAGCAGATACGGCTAAACCCGCGGCGATTACACTGGCACAGGTTCAGCACGGCGCGCCGCTGCGCACACTGCTCTATGTAGAGGACAACCCGGCGAATCTGAAGCTAATCGAACAGCTGATCGCGCGCCGTCCGGATATGCGCCTGCTGAGTGCGAGAGAGGGAAATCTGGGCATCCAGCTGGCGCGCGCCAACCAGCCGGAGGTGATCCTCATGGATATCAATCTTCCCGGCATCAGCGGCATTGAAGCCCTGAAAATCCTTCGCGAAGACCCGGCAACCGCGCACATCCCGGTGGTTGCCCTCAGCGCAAACGCGATGCCTCGCGACATCGAGAAGGGCCTGCAAGCTGGATTCTTCCGGTATCTGACCAAACCGATCAAGGTCAGCGAGTTCATGGAGACTCTGGAGGTGGCACTGGAATTCGCGGCGCAAGAGGTCGTTCAGAGCAAATAAATCTGGACGAGCATGGTCACCTCAGACGATATTCTGAACGCCAGAATCCTGGTCGTTGACGACAAGGAAGCCAATGTCCGGCTGATCGAGGGCATGCTGCGCGTCGCCGGCTATACGGCCGTCGAATCTACCACCGATCCGAACGAGGTCTGCGAACTCTACCGCCAAAACCGCTACGGCCTGATCCTGCTCGATCTCCAGATGCCCGGAATGGACGGCTTCCAGGTAATGGAAGGCCTGAAAGAAATCGAAGGGGAGGGCTATCTTCCGGTCCTCGTGATCACCGCGCAACCCAGTCACAAGCTGCGTGCGCTTGAGGCCGGCGCTAAGGATTTCGTCAGCAAACCGTTTGATCTGGCCGAGCTCCGGGCGCGCGTCCATAACATTCTGGAAGTGCGCCTGTTACACCTCGAAACGAAGAACTACAGCAAGGCGCTGGAGCAGACGGTGCGGGAACTGGAAGCAAGCCGCGAGGTCATTCGCCTAAAAACCCTGGAGGAGCGAAAGAAGAGCGAGCAGGAATTAGCCTTGGCGCAGCAAACGCAGGAAAGCCTGCTTCCCCGCTGTCTGCCCCAGTTTGAGAAGTTTCGGATCCACGCTTTCAACAATCCTACTCGTTACGTGGGAGGCGATTTCTACGATTTCCTGCAACTGAGCTCCGGGGAATGGGTAGGCGTTCTGGCAGATGTCTCCGGCAAGGGGATGCCGGCAGCCCTGTTAAGTTCCATGGTCCTGGGTGCTCTCAGCATGGAATTTCACTCAGGAACACAGCCGCAGGAGATCTTGAACCGCGTCAACCGGCTCCTTTGCGAGAAATCTCTTCCCTGCCAGTTCGTTACGTTATTCCTCTTCCTCCTGAGCCCGAATGGCAGTGGACAATTCATAAGTGCGGGACATAATCCGGCGTATTTGTTCCGATCCGCTACGGGGAAAATCGAACATCTGGTCTCTGATGCTTACGTCCTGGGGATGTTCGACTTCGCCTCTTATGAATCTCTCACGCTCCATCTCTGCAAGGGCGACATTCTGGTGGTGTATTCCGACGGCCTTACGGATGCGCAGAACCTGCAGGAAGAAATGTTCGGAGAGGAAAGACTGCTAAACCTCATTCGGCAAGAGGCCCCTTCGGGAAGTCACGCGCTTGAGCAGAGGCTCTTGAAAGCCATTGAGGAATTCACTCAGGGCACGCCGCAGACTGACGATATCACCTTCGTTGTCGTCGAAAAATGTCAGTAAGTGTTCAATCGAATTCACGCACGGGTGCAGCCTGGTCTCTGCCCACGCGGCCCGCAGCGATTTCTGCCCGGAAATAGCTCTCGCCGCGCACGGGCGAACCCGCCATGCGGCGCAGCATCGCGATCTGGCCTGTGTGGGTCAGGGCGTCGGCGATCGGGCCGGCGAAGATTTTTTCGACCGGACATCCCAGAGGTGCAGCCGAAGCTAACCGCTGGTCGAAAGTCGCCAGCGCCACGAAAAAACGATCCACCTCCTGGTCCCAAGGCAGAGGATCGGACTCGTGAAACGCATTGCGGCCATCGGCCAGACCGGCCGCCCAGTCGAGCAGATCGCCCAAGTGGGCGAGAATCTGCGCCGGCGTGCGCGTTCCCGGCATGGCGGTGAAGTTTTCGAAACCAGTTGGCGCGCCGCGAAGAGTCTTTGCTGCCCGGTAGGCTAGCGTCGCAAGAGTGTGACGAAGTGAAACGCTGATTGAGGTATCGGAGGTCATGCGCCTCAGCGTTTCGAAAGCGGCACCGCATACATCTTGAATGCCCCAGGATCCTTGTCCTTGAGACTCGCATCGTTGCGGTAGTTCAACTTTCCTTCGACGATCCAAGCCATCCCGCGTGTGGCCGTCACGCCGGGCGTGCTTTCCAGCCCTTCTTTGAGCGTCGTGATAACCGCGTTTTGCATTTCGGGGCCCCCGAAGGTCACGACGTCCATCTTGCCGGAGTTTTCAGCAATCAATAGACGATGCGTCCCGATGGCCCGCATGCCGTCGGGCCGCTCCAGAGGCCGGGACAGCTTGAGATCGACGACCTTCTTCGACTTTCCGTCCGCGCCAAGTTCCAGGCGAAGCAGTTTGCCAGTGGTCACGCTGTTCACATAAAGAGTGGTCTTGTCACCGAAAGCGAGTCCGTCGGCGCCAGCCAGAAGTGGATCCTTAGCGGCGATCTCCAGGGCCTTCGCCCCGGGCTTGAGCATCAGGACGCTGGCCAATCGCGTGTCGGCCACGTACGCAGTTCCATCTGATCCCACCGCGATATCGTTGCACAGCGGTCCTTCGCCCGGCAGCCGATACGTACCCTTGGGCGCGCCGCTCTTCAGATCGAAGCTCATTACCGAAGTCGCCTCGCCCTTGCCTTCCAGATTGTTGGAGCAGACCCACAGCGTTTTGCCCTTCTCGTCCGCGTAGACGCCGAGCACGCCATTGAGTCCCCCGGTCCCGGGCTTGATCCACTCGTCCGCAGTGGTCTTCCCCGGCGCCACTCGCAGCACGTTGCCGTGCCCCAGGCTCCCGATAATTAGGGTCCCATCAGCAGTGGAAGTAATGCTTTCCGGAAAGACGCGCGTGCCTGGAAGTGTGATCTCCGTGATGCTTTGCCCCCAGCATGCTCCCGACGCCAGGGCGAGCAGCGCAAATGTGCGAATCTGCTCAAAGCAAGTGAATTGTTTCATCGTTTCTCCATTTTTCGTGCTACGCCAAGATACTCAGACATTATGGCAGGAGCAGCTTGACGCCATGCGATATACTCGATTGCTATTGGTGGAGGTTCACATGAGATCTGCAACCAAGGCGTTGCTGTTCGTCGCGATTATTATTGCCGCAGCCGGACTAGCGGAGGCGAAGGTGCCGCCGGAGATCGCAAAGCAGCTCGTAGCGATCGGGCGCGGAGTTTGCGTTCCGGAGACCGCACAGGTCTATCGCCCGCTGCATCCGAACCCTCCTTATTCGGGTGTCGCCATCACCCGTGACATCTCGTTTGGACCCGATCCCAAAGATGTCCTCGATGTTTTCTCCCCGGAGAAGGGCGGCGGTTCGCGTCCCGTGCTGATCTACGTGTCAGGCGGAGCAGGCAATAAGCAGCAGGGCGGACCCAACGGCGACGTTTTCTACGACAACGTCATGCTGTGGGCGGTGAAAAACGGGATGGTCGGGGTTAACATGCAGCGCCATCCCGGGCAAGCTTGGGACGACCCCGCCAAAGACATCGGCAAGGCGGTTCAGTGGGTGAATCAAAATATCGCCACCCACAAGGGAAACCCCGATCGAGTGTTCATCTGGGCTCAGTCCGCCGGGAACGTCCCGACAAGTACCTACATCGCGCACTCTGAGTTGCATGGCCCCAAAGGAGTCGGCGTCAAAGGAGTAGTTTTCATGTCGGCTCCGGCCTTCAACATTCTGCCGGCGACACCGCCTCCAGTTACGGGCGGATTCGGGGCGTGCGGGCAGCCCAACGGGACTCCTGCGGCACCGCCGGCGGGACGCGGGCCCGACGCGAAGGGTGGTGCACCCGGCCGTGGCGATGGAAAGGGCGGCCAGGGCAAAGCGGCTCAGCCCGATGCAGCCACCCAATTGGCTCGGTCGAACTTGCCGGGGCTGGTGAACTCAAAGCTGCCTTTCTTCGTCTCGGTTGCCGAGCTCGACCCGCCGAACATCGTCGCGTTTGCCGAAACCTTAAGAGATCAACTGTGCAAGGCGGGTCGCTGCGCTACCTATGCTGTGTTTAAGGATCACAGCCACATTTCCGAGGTAATGTCCCCCGATACCGCGGACACCAGCGTTACCGGCCCCATTCTCAAATGGATGAAGAGCGTGAAGTGACAGCTACAGTGGTGCGTTGGCCAGTTCACTCAACACATCGCCGTGACATGCTTCGGGGGCGCACCAGCATCCCAGCACTTTGCCTTTCAACTCCGGCAGACGCTTGAGCAATTCAGGATTTGACATCAGCCATGCCCGGTACTTCGCGATCACCTCTTCGCGGGTTCCATCCTTTCCGATCACAAAAGGGTTGGCCCAAGCTGAAGCCTTCAATCCACTTCTGGGAACAGCTCTCCCGATGTAGACGTCGTACTTCTCTTTTTTGCAGTGAACAACCGAGCGGGACATTTAAGGAACGACCACCAGCTCGGGCATCTGGTCCCATGTCCGGCCTTCCAACATCCGGCCCGTCTTCTTTTTCTGGACGCCGCCCCACTGCTTAAAGAAGAACGCGAGACCAGCGCTGGTGCATTGATCCCGGATATCGGTGACCCACGCCGGGTCCATGGGTCTTGCGCCAGGTCCCGATTCTCCGCCGACGATTGCCCAGTCGATCCCGCGCAGGTTCATATCCGGCAGCGGCCCGAGCAAGGGTTCCAGCGACAAAAACTTCACATGCGCGTTTGTTCGGCGAAGGCAATCAATCCGATCCAGGTACTTTGAGCTTTCAACGCTAACGCCCATCCAGATGTGCGGAGCCCACTCGAGTTTCGAGCTCAGCTCTTCCAGCCGTTCCGCGCGTTTCGTCAAGATCTGATATTGGTGCCAGTGGGCCTCGTTCATGACGGAGAAAACCCGCTGGATGTACTCGAGCGGCACATCGTCGTGGAACAGATCGCTCATCGAGTTGACAAAAATCCGCTTCGGAGACTTCCACTCCGACGGCCGGATGAGCATTTGAGGCTGAAGGGTCAATTCGAACCCGTTCTTGTAATTGGGATTGTGTGCGGCTTTCAGGCGCTTCGCCATCCTCTCCGCATAGCAGTGTTTGCAACCGGGACTGATCTTGTCGCAACCCGTCACCGGGTTCCAGGTCGCATCCGTCCATTCGATAGGTGAATTGTTCGCCATCTCAGAACCCTAAACGAGAATCACAAGGGGAAGGAAGTATTTGAAAAGTGGTGCGGAGAGGGGGACTTGAACCCCCACGAGCTTGCGCCCGCTAGCACCTCAAGCTAGTGCGTCTGCCAATTCCGCCACCTCCGCAGGTGGATCAAACTCGCGATTCCAGCACTACTTCTGCTGCGGCTGGGGCGCCGGCGTCGGCGACACCGGTGCGGGCACAGTTTGCGGTGCGCTCTGCGCTCCGCCATCCACTCCGGTTTGCACCGTGATCGGCACCGTGCCTCCCGGTTGCGGCTGCGCAGGAACCGGGCCCTTTTGCCCCGCTGCCGGGAGCGTTTTCTTGAGCAGATCCGGTGTCGCGCTTCCTCCGCGGGTCGCCAGGATCGAAAGTGTCAGCGACGTCAGCATGAACAGCACCGCCGAGATCGTGGTCGCCTTCGAAAGAACGGTCGCCGACCCGCGCGGTCCGAAAACGGTCTGCGATCCCATGCCGCCGAACGCTCCAGCCAAGTCGGCGGCCTTGCCGCTTTGCAGCAACACCACGACTACCAGGATCAGGCACACAATTACATGAACGACAGTGATAAGAATGACCATACGGCTACCCGAGGGGCTATAAATATGCTAACACGCCCCCTACTTATACGCCGCGATCCCCGTCACCCTCTCCCCGATCACCAGCGCGTGAATATGGTCTGTTCCTTCGTAAGTCTTCACTGTCTCCAGATTGCACATGTGCCGCATGATCGGGTATTCGTCCATGATTCCATTGGCTCCCAGGAGATCGCGTGACGTGCGGGCGCATTCGAGCGCCATCTCCGCGTTGTTCCGCTTGAGCATCGAGATGTGCGCCGCCTCGGCCTGGCCCTGATCTTTTAACTTACCTACTTGCAAAGCCAGCAATTGCGCCTTGGTGATCTCGGTGATCATATCCGCCAGCTTGGCCTGAACCAACTGGTGTGAAGCGATCGGCCTCTGGTCGAATTGTTTGCGCGAGATCGAATACGACCGCGCTGTTTCGTAACAATCCATCGCCGCGCCGATCACCCCCCATCCGATCCCGTAGCGGGCTTGAGTCAGACAGCTCAACGCAGCTTTGAGCCCTTTCGCGCCCGGCAATACGGCGCTTTCGGGGACCTGGCAGTCGTCCAGCTTCAGACTGGAGGTAACCGACGCCCGCATCGACAGCTTCCCGTGAATATCTGACGTGGTGAATCCGGGCATGCCCCGCTCCACCAGGAACGCGCGGATCCCATCCTCGGCGCGGGCCCATACCACTGCGACGTCCGCCACCGAACCATTTGTAATCCACGTCTTTTCACCCGAGAGGACCCAGCCGCCGCCTTCGCGCCGGGCTCGCGTCAGCATCCCAGCGGGATTCGACCCGAACCCCGGCTCGGTCAGCCCGAAGCAGCCGATCGCCTCACCCGACTGCAATCGCGGAAGCCAGCGCTGCTTCTGCTCCGCGCTGCCGAACGTGAGGATGGGGTACATCACCAGCGCGCCCTGCACGCTCACGAAGCTGCGCAGTCCGGAATCGCCGCGCTCCAGCTCCTGCATGATCAATCCGTATTCCACGTTGTTCATGCCGGCGCAGCCGTAACCCTCAAGATTGGCGCCCAAGAATCCGAGGCCCGCCATTTCGGGGATCAGCTCTTTAGGAAACCGCGCGTCGCGATAACAGTCGCGGATCAGTGGAATTACTCGGTCATCCACGAAGCGCCGCGCGGTATCGCGGACTAACAGTTCCTGCTGGCTGAAGAGGGAATCGATCCGCAGGTAATCCACGCCGGGGAAACGGGCCATAGCAGGTCATTTTACCCCGGCGTGCAGGGACTGCCTCCGATTTCGAAGAACGATTCCTGCGCCATCCGCAAAAGCTCGCCGAAATCGGCTGGCTGTCCCCGGTTTCCAGCCTACTTTTTGTGAATCAGGATTCGTCCGTTGAACGTGGTGAACTGCATCTCCGGGCCGCCGCCGTTGATGGTGCCGGTCTGCGCTCCGTCCACGCGAACACGGCGCCTGGACTTTCCGTTCTTGGCTTTCTCTTCTTGCACAACCGGCGGGGCGTTGGCCTCCATCTTCACGTCGAAATCCGTAAAGATGTCGCCGAAGTCGGTCCGCATTTTGAAACGTGCCTTGGTATCGGCAGGCAGCGTCACGTCGACGTCGCCATTGAAGGTAGAAAAGCTCATGCTCTTGTCCGGTGGAACCCGATTCAGCGACACGGTGATTTTTCCGTTCATGGAGTGCGCCACAACCGATCCGGAAGCATTGTTAATGGTCACCTGCCCGTTGAAGTTTTCGGCCTCAATGTCGCCCGCTATATTCTCGACAACCATATTGCCGCCAAACATCGTCTTCACATTCACCGAGGTTTGCGCCGGCACCTGGATCACCATGTCGCGAGCCGTGCCGCCGAAGATGCCCCCGCTGTTCACACGAACCACGTTGTTCTCCTCCGTGACATCCATTCCGCGCGACCCGCCGATACGATGCATGCCTTCGGGCGGCTCATTACGCGCGGCCCGATTCGTCAGTTTGTTGGCGCCCGGAATTTCCCGTCCCGTGTATTCGATAATGGCGTCCTGGCCCTCGTAACCGCGGACGGTCACGCTCCCTGTGCCGCCTTCCACCACCAGTTTCCGCGGCATGGACGGGTCGCGGAACGGCATCGTGATCTGTTGCCGTCCTTCTTGCGCCCCGAGCTGCGCTATCGCTAGCGTAGCCAGTCCCATCCCCATTACGAATCTGCGAATCATGTTCATTGCATCCTTTCGAGCGCCCACTCAGCCCGCTTCCGGACTCCCGAATCGATGTCGGGATCGGAAACCAGCCGCCGCAATTCCGGCGCTGCGTTCCTTTCTTTCAATTCCGCCAAAAAATCGATGAGCGCGACTTGTACGATCGGCACCGTTTGCTTCGGCAACGCCTGGACGACTGCATTTCTCGCCGCCAGATGCGTGGCCGGGCTGCCCGTAAAAGGACGCAGCGCGTCCACGGCTGCCAGCCGCACGTTCACGTTCGGATCGTGATTCACCGCAGTCACCAGCGCGTTCAAGACCTCTTTGTCCGAAGGCTCCACTTGATACGACCAGCTCACGCCTCTCAACCGTTCGCTCGCCGACTGCTGCTGCAACAACGACAACGCCACCAACTGCCGCATGTTGGCCACCTCCTCCCTAAGCTGCGATACTTCTCCGGGCGGCTGTCCGCCCCCGCGCACCCCGTATCCAATACCCATTCCGATCGCCAACACTGCGGCTGCGGCCGCAATTTGCCACACCGGTTTCCTCCACCAGGGCTCGCCCTTGCGTGTTTCGACCGATGCCAGCCCTTGCCGGTAGGCGCCCAGCATCTCGTAAAACCGCTCGCGGACCTTGCCGCTCGGCTCCTCAACTGGCAACAGATCGAGGCTTTGCCACAGCGCGCCGATGCGGGACACCTCGCTCCTGCACGCCTCGCACGAAGCCAAGTGCTCCGAGAACTCTTTTTGCTCGGCCTCACCCAGCGCAAGGCTCCAATACTCCGTCATCCGGGTTTTGGCTTGGTCGCATGTCATGAAACTTTTTCCCTCTCCAGCGCGAAATAGATCTGCTCTAGCGCGCGGATCGCCCGATACACGCGCACCTTCACGGTCGCCACTTCGCAGCCCAGCACGGCCGCGATGTCGTCATACTTCATTCCCTGGAACCGGCTCAGCACCAGGATTTCGCGCTTGTCCTCGGGAAGCCGATCGAGCGCCCGGCGCAACAACGCCAGATCCTGGCCGCGCGATGCGCTTTCTTCCGGCCCGGGCGAGGCCGAAACCAGCTCAGCGCGTCGATCTGCGAACGTCTCGATATCCACTACTTCCGTCCTCCGCTTGCGCAGCCGATCTACGCCGGCATTCCTGGCGATCTGGTACATCCACGACGTGAACGATTGCGCCGGGTTGTAGCTGGTCCGATACCGCAACATCCGAAAGAACACGTCCTGCACCAGGTCCTCCGCCGTTTCCCGATCACGGTTCATCGATACGAAGTAACGGAACAAGGGGCGGTGGTAGCGTTCGAATAGCACGGCAAGCTGAGCCACCTGGCCAGCGCTCACCTGCTCCATCACCGCGTTATCTGTCATGTTCACGGTTACATACGACAATACTCGCGAAGCCGGGAAAGGTTACGGCGTCACATCCGTCTCACAAAGGGTACTTGCTACCATGGACCGACGAGCATGATCTGGGCCTTGCCGCTATTCTGGCTGGCCTGCGCAACGGCGGGATATGTCTATGCCCTGCAACGAGGCATCCCCTCTTCCGTGGTGCTGGCCGCACTTCCCGCGTTTCTATTGGAAGCGACGCTGTTCCTCACCCTGGGGGTCGAAAGCTGGCGGAAGCGCCTTGAGAGGGTGCGGCCTGCGGGTGTGGCCGCGCTTCTGGTTTTAGCTGCAATAGCCCCCTACTGTGTGGCGTCCGTGGCGTTGGGATCGTTCCGCTGGCAAGCGCTGGCCGGGATCGGGCTCCTGGCGGGGCTGGTGGCTTTCTGGTATGTCGTACTGCCGCAAAAACCGGCGGCGGATGTGCTCCTGCTCGCGCTGATGGCTGCGGTGGTTCTGACCAAGGTTTTCGCGTCGCTGTACGTTCGTCCTGACCCGCGGCTGCCGCTCGAGGTGCTGGGGCAGGCCATGTGGATACGGACCGGCGCCTTCGCGCTATTAAGCGTCCGCCGGGTACAAGGGGTCGGGTTCGGATTCTGGCCCTCGCCGCGCGAATGGAAAATCGGCGCGGTGTTCTTCCTCTTGATGCTGCCAGTCGTGGCAGCACTGGCCTGGTGGATCGGATTCGGCAAGTTCCATCCGCCCGCCGCCTCCTGGATCAGGACCCCGATTATTGTCGTGCTGTACTTTTTTGGCGGGCTGTGGGTTCTGGCGCTGGGCGAGGAGTTTTTCTTCCGCGGGCTGCTCCAGCAATGGATGAGCGGATGGCTGCGCAACGAATGGGCCGGACTGATCGCGACCGCGGTGCTGTTCGGAGCGGTGCACCTGCCCTATGGATCGTTCCCCAACTGGCGTTTCGCGCTGCTTGCAGCGGTGGCCGGCGTCTTCTACGGCTTGGCTTTCCGCCAGGCCAGCAGCATCCGGGCTTCAATGGTGACGCACGCCTTAACGTTCACCACCCTGCGGGTCTTCTTTTCTTAGCGTTTATTCGCGTTTATTTGCGGCTCTATTTGTGATCCGCGGCGTAGTGCTGGGCGAGAAGGTCCAGCCCGAAATCGCCATTGAAATCGCGCCATACGGAATGGATATGGTTGTTCCCGTTCTGCGTGCTGTCGTATTCGATCAGGAACGCCGCAGTCTGAACCCTGTAATAGTGCGGATCACCTTTGTTCACCCCGCCCAACCATGCGAAGTATAGGCTGCTCTGATTCTTGCGGAACTGGTCCATACGGAAATCCGCGATCACGGGCGGAAAGTTGGTCGCGTATTCGGCCACCAGGGCCTCCAGGATTTCCTTTTGCTTGGCGTTGAGTTGCGAATATGAAATGCCGTTCGGCTGGCCCGCAAGCGCTGCCTTCCGTGAGTCGTCGGTAATGATCTCGCGCGGCGCGGTTGTGCTCACAATGCCGATCTTTCGCTGCTCCGTACTCAGCGACTGCACCAATTCCCGCGCGATATCTTCCTCGCGTTTCAGCGCGCGCAGGCCCGCTCGCGGCCCATCTTTCACTTCAGCCGGATTGGCGCCGAAGAAGTTCGGGCTGGACGCGATCCTTCCGTTCACGATGGTGAAGTTCATCGCTACGTGGTGGCCTTCGAAACGAAACCCCCAGGTGCCCTTCTCAGAAGGTTCGCCGAAGATCGACACGAAGTATTTCTCTGGATCGCGCTCCTGAGCTTTGCCCTGCTCGATGTCCTTCAAGACCTGTTCCAGGCTCATGATCGTATGCGCCTTGATTACGCCCTGGTTGGACAGCGCCGATGAAAGCAACGCCTCGGCCAGATGCTTCTGGGGCGGCGTCATTTCGCGCAGTGCGACGCCTTTGCGGTTTTCGAGAGGAATGAAATGCCAGTTTAACCTCTCGTCATCGGTGAACGGAATCATGGTCTTCGCCCGTAGCTGCGGCGTCAGCGAATTCAGATATGCATGCGCCGCGTCCGACATGAGGGCGGGGGTGTTAATACGCTCGTAGGCCGCCGTCAGCAGTCCGAGCGCGAAAACGATCAGCAGAAGACGCTTCCAGTGCTTCATAGCTATGCGCAGTCTATCAAAACTGGTGGAAACCGGCGTGCTAAACAGAAACTGTGGGGTGACTCCCGCAGGAGGTCGAGAGAGAATATGGCCGGAAACGAAATGTTGGAGAAACTCAGTGAATCCCTGGGTTCCAAGGCAACCGTAAAATCGGTTTTTGGCGATCCAATTCGGGTCGGCGACAAGACGGTAATCCCGGTGGCAAAGGTCGCTTATGGGTTCGGCGGGGGATTTGGCGCAGGTCCCACCAAGAACGGCAACCCCAAGGGTGAAGGTGGCGCTGGTGGAGGAGGTGTTCGAGCGTATCCCGCCGGAGCTCTCGAAATTACGCCCAAGAGCACGCAATTCATCCCGTTCACAAATCTACGGTGGCTCCTGACCGCTTTCAGCTTGGGGGCTTTCGCAGCTACGCTGATGTTTCGGCGCCGGCGCTGACTAGGGCGTATAGGTACGCAAGAGGGTCGCCCGACCCCGCAGGTCCAGCGATTCCGGCAACGACGTGTGCCAGGCTTCTCCGGCCCGAAGCACAGCCGGGCCGACCTCCGCCTCGCCTTCAAGCAGAATCACCGTCTGACCGCTTTTGACCGCCTCACACCGGTGGCCGCCATCCAGCCGAATCCTCTCCGTGATGAAGTACGGGCACGAGACAAGGACCCCTTCGCGAGCGCTCTGACGCGCAGCATGCGGACCGAGCCGGCTCACGCGCACTCCTTGGTCAAGGTGCAGTTCCCGTGGACGTCCGTAGTCGAACAGTCGATAAGTGATGTCGGAATGTTGCTGGATTTCGCACAATGCCAGTCCGGCCCCGATAGCGTGCACCGTCCCCGCGGGAATGAAAAACGTGTCGCCCGGGCGCGCTTCGAACCATTCCAACAACTGTTCGATTTCACCCGAGAGCGCGGACGCCCGCAGCCGCTGTTCAGTGATGGGCTCACGGAACCCTGCGGCGATCTTGGCGCCTGGATCGGCGGCCAGAATGTGCCACATCTCGGTCTTGCCTTCGGGATGCACCTGTACCGACAAGGGCTCTGTCGTGAACAGGAACTTGATGAGGAGCGGGAGATTCGAGACGTCCTCGAACCACACCTCGCCGATTTTCTCCCGTGCGTCCCGATACCAGGGCTCCAGGTGTGTCGAGCCCCATACTTTCGGTAGAAAGCGCGGAGTAAGACGCGTCAGCATCTAGGGGACTGCCTCGAATTTCGCGTTCGGACCCCGCCAATCTAGCAAAATCCAGCGGGGCGAAATTGGCTGGCTGTCCCCATTCGCGTTCAAACCCTCGCCTTGATGAACCGCTCCAGGCGGTCGAGTCCGCGCTCGAGCTCCTTCATTGACGTCGCGTAGGACAAGCGAATATGCTCGCCCGTCCCGAACGCTTCCCCTGGGACCACGGCCACGTGCTCTTCGGCCAGCAGAGTTTCAGAGAATTCCAGCGAGCTCGAAATACCGTTGCGGAACGCCGCGCTCACGTTGGGATACGCGTAGAACGCGCCGCGAGGCTCCTGCGCTTTCACGCCGGGTATCTTGCGCAGCCGGTCGATCACATAATCCCGGCGCCGGCGATATTCGGCCAGCATGATGCCGACCGATTCCTGCGGGCCGCGCAGCGCTTCGATCGCCGCTTTCTGCGTGATGGAGGTCGGATTCGACGTCGTATGGCTCTGCAGTTTGTTGATCCCCGCCACCACCGCCGCGGGACCCAGGACGAACCCCATGCGCCAGCCGGTCATTGCATAGGTCTTCGAGAGCGATCCGGCCACCACCACGGTCTCCTTAGCATCCGGCAGCGAAGCCAGCGAGAATAACTCGCTGTCGTAGAGGAACCGCTCGTAGCACTCGTCGGTCATGATCCAGATGCCGCGATCCTTGGCGATCCGGAAAATCTTCTCCATCTCCGACCGTTCATAAACCGCGCCGCTGGGATTGCAGGGCGAATTGAGCATGATCATCCGCGTCTTGGGCGTCAGATGACGCTCTATCTGCGCGGCGGAGAGAACGAAGCCTTCCTGCTCGTCCGTATCCACGAAAACGCACTTGCCCGCGGCGAAGTTGACCACGTCCTTGTACGTCACCCAGTAGGGCACCGGGATGATCACTTCATCGCCCGGATCGACCAGCGCCTGCACCAGGTTGAAGATCGCGTGCTTGCCGCCGATGGTGGCGATGCATTCTTTGACGGCATAGGAGGTGCCGTAGGTGCGCTTGTGATAGTCGCAGATGGTCTGCTTGAGCTCCACCGTGCCGCTCACCGGCGTGTACTTGGTGAAATTCTGCCGCAGTGCTTCCACAGCCGCGTTCTTGATGTTGTCCGGCGTCGGGAAATCCGGCTCGCCCGCGCTGAAGTCCACCACGTCGACACCTTCGCGACGCTGGCGATCCGCCTCGGCCGCGACCTTCATCGTCGACGATTCACTGATCCAAGAAATACGTTCCGCTAATTCCTGTACTGTCGGCATCCTTTACTCCTACGCGTTTCTCGCTGCAATTCTTTTTTTCAGCCGCTGCTCCACCAGCGGCGGCACTAACCCGCTCACGTTCCCGCCCAGCTCGGCCACTTCCTTCACCAGATGCGAGCTGATGAATGAGTACTCCTCGCCCGCCATCAGGAACACCGTCTCGATCTCCGGCATCAGCCGCCGGTTCATCAGCGCCATCTGCCACTCCAGCTCGTAGTCGGAGACAGCGCGAATGCCGCGAACAATCATAACCGCCCCGCGCGAAGCCGCGTAATCCACCAGCAGCCCGTCGAATGCGGCTACCTCCACGTTCCCGTACGGCTTGACCGCCTCCACCAGCATTTCCAGGCGCTCTTCCACGCTGAATAACGGCTGCTTGGCCTGGTTGCGAAGCACGGAGACGATCAGGCGCCCGACCATGCGGCTACCCCGAGCGATGAGATCCAGGTGCCCATTGGTAATCGGGTCAAAGGACCCCGGGTAGATAGCGACAAGGCTGGACGGCAAAACTGATTTTATCAGGTTGCCGCCCGCCATTGCCGTGCCTTATAAGCAGGCTTTTCCGGCCTGCTGCGGACCGGGTTTAGAAGGTAAACCGGGCGATCAGCGTGCCGGTGCGCGGCGGCGCAGCCAGAGTGGGAATGGAGCCATTCGAGACGGCCTCGTTGATGGTTCCGAATCCACTGGTAATCAGGCCAGATCCGTTCTTGGAAGGCGGATTGAGCGGATTTCCCGCCGTCGTTGGATTTTGGTAATACGTGCGATTGAACATGTTGACGAATTCCGCGCGGATCTGGAAATTCATCCGTTCCCTGATGCGGAAATTCCGGCCGAAGTTGATGTTCTCCTGTGGACGGCGTGGACCGCGGAAATCGGTGTAATAAAGGTTGGTCGTGAGCCCGGTTGGGCCGGGTCCGAACACGCCCTGCGGAGGATCCTGCCACGCCGCCGGATTGAGCACCTGGTCGGTCCCAGGATTGATGCAATGGCAGTTCAGGTCTTTAAGATACAGCGGCACGCCCGGAACACGGATCTGAGAACCGCCGGTTATCAGATTGTTCGTGCTTACTCTGGTGGGAGGCGCGAGCGGCAAGCCACTGCCGTACTGAACGTAGGTTCCAAGCTGCCAGTCTTTCACGAGCAAGTTTGCGACTTTCCATTTGTTCAGGAAGGTCGCCCCTGGAGTCGTGTAGGTGGCGTTAAGATTCAGCAGAAACGGCTGATCGGTGGACTGAATCGATTTCGTCAAATCGGGATTGAAGATATCTTGTCGTAGTAGAACAAAGGCTTTGGACCAGGTAAAGTTCGAATTCACTTGCAGACCGTGCGAGAAGCGCTTGGTAGCCTTCACTTGGAGCGAATCATACCAGGTGTCCCCGGTGGGCGAAACACTGACGTTCAGCGCACTATATTGGGGGAACGGACGCAGCGTCTGGGTCACATTGCTGCTCGTCGGATAGCCTGAATACGGAAGCAGGTTGCCCAGCCTCTGAATCACTCCCGTAGTGTTGATCTGTTGGGCAATTAGCGTGTTGTCGGCCACGTTGGTGTAGGGGTGCAAGCCATATTGCGCGTAAATGTCCGGCGACACCTGGTTCAGATAGCCCAGCGGGCCCGTTCCACTCTGCGCGCCCTGTCCGGCCCACCATACTCCCCGATTGGCCACATAGGAAACGTCCAGTACCAGATCCCGGCTGATCTCTCTCTGGATGCCAAAGCTGTATTGATTCTGCCTGGCCGGTCTCCCGGCGTTGCGGTCGATGGCATTCGGCGACTGCGCGGTTGTGCCCACAGCCGGAAACAGGCCGGCGTCAAAGATCGGCCAGACTGCTTGTGGAATGACTCCGGGAGTCTGGATATTCACGAACGGGCTCGGACCCGTCTGAGGATAGTTCAGAGTGGCAGCCGCATTGCCAGCCACATCCGGCGTAAACGAGTAGACCACGCCCCAACCGCCGCGAAGCACGGTCTTCGAATTAATCTGGTAGGCTGCGCCGAGCCTCGGGCCGATCCCGAACGGATAGTTCGATGCAAACTGGCAGTTGCAGGTCGCTTCATATATAACCGCACCCGGGTGATTTCCGGCGGAGGGGTTCGGGACATTGGGCGAGAAATTCGCGGACCGGCCGTACTGCTCCCGGGCATACCCGCCGTAGTCGTACCGGATGCCGTAATCGAGCGTCAATTTTCGGGTAATCTTCCAGGTGTCTTGCGCAAAAAATGCCCATTGCGATTTGCCGACCCGGTAGTCTGTGGGAGCAATCTGCGTCGCCGCGGCGGTAGTCGCTGAGCCGCCCAGATCACCCAGGAGGAAACTCGCAAAGGGGAACCCAATGTTCTGGCCGGACAAACCGGCCGACGGTGTGAACGGTAATCCCGTAGCATTCGCGTTGAAACTCAGACCCACCGCCGACGGAGGATTGGTAATCGTTCCCTGGAAATAGACCTCGCCGCCGAATTTCAGGGTGTGATTCTGATGGATGACCGTGGTATTCGCATTGAAGGAGGGCTTCTGCTGGAGATAATACGTATGAACCAGCGCGTTCCCCATCTGCTGCATGCCACCGAGACTGGTGCCGGTCACGGTCAGCGCGGCGATGGTGGGGAAGAATTTCGTGTTTTCGAAGCCTTGCAATCCTAGCGTCACGCAACCCGAACCGGCCTGGTTCGGCAGACACGTCTTCAAGGGATCGAATGTTGTATAGGGCGAATCGTCGATGAACTTGATCTGCTGGAAGCCTGCGCCCAAATGCAACAGCACGGTCGGCGCGATGGAGTAGTCGTAGTTCAAGCGGAGGATTCTGGAGTGAATGAACGTTCCGCGAGCCGCTGAGATCAGATCCGGCAAAGCGTCCGCGCCGCCCAGCGGCAGGGAGAACTGGCTGTCGGTTCCGGTGTTGTTCCAGAAAGCCGACGCCCTATGTTTCGATCCAATGGATTGATCGATTTTCAGCGAAGGAATGGCGGTGGTTCTCTGCCCTGGCTGGCTCCCGGCCGTGTTCGCGGTCAGAAGGGCCTGATTGCCCGCCGTGGGAATCAGGTTCAAGATCTTCTTTGCTGTCGGATCGAATTGTGCCAGCGGGACCTTGTTCCCAGGGAACGGGTTTGCATAACCCTGGCCGTTGGTTGAATTGATGGCACGTGTGCTCGGGTCATAGACCGTATTCGCAAAGATGTTGCGGCCCAGCGCATCCTTGGACGCAAGCGGCGTCGTGGGGATGCCGAGCTGCGCACAGAGGCTGCAGGTCCCGTTGGGTGAAATGGCACCGAAGTCGCCGTTACGATAGACATCCACCGGTAGCGTTTGACTTATAGTCAGTTGCTGGCCTTCGCGGTACTCTTCCCAGTTGTAAAAGAAGAAGCTCTTGTTCCGCCCGTCATACAGCTTCGGAATATAGATCGGACCGCCCATGCTGCCGCCGTAGTCCTGTCGGCGCTGGCGAGGGCGCACTTTGTTGCCGCTGCCGTCGTTGCTGTACGGATATCCGGCGAACAGAAACTCGTTGACTAAATAATCGTAAGCGGTGCCGTGATATTGGTTGGTGCCCGACTTCATCGTAATGTTGAACACTCCGCCGCCCGCCGTTCCGAATTCCGCGGCGTAATTGCTGGTCTGCACCGCGACTTCCTGGATCGAATCCGCGCTGGGCTGCTCCTGTTGGAGCGAGAAGGCGTTGAGGGTATGATTCGTGGCATCCTGGCCTTCGATACGGACAGATTCCGAGTTGCTGTTCGCTCCGTTCACAACCATCGCGCTGTTCACGACGTAACGCACACCCGGAATCATCACCGTGGAATTGTACGGATTGCGGATGCCGGAACTTCCGGTGTTGTTACCGCCGATCCCGAGGATAGGGAGGTTGGTCAGGTTATCGATGGTGATGTTGTGCGTCACGTCGCTGCTCTCGGTCTTCAGCAGGGATGCCTCGGCATTTACCGTGAGCACTTCGCCGGTAGAGCCAATCTCCAGCGGAATATCGATGCGCATGATCTGTGCGGCCGTTAGTTCCAGACCCTGCCGGGCATATTTTTTGAATCCTTGAACCGTGACCGATATCTCATATCGGCCGAGAGGCAACTGAGGCGCCGTGTAGTTGCCGGTATCTGTGGATACGGACCTGTAAACGACTCCCGTCTCCGTGTTCTTCACTTCCACCGCGGCATTTGGAACCACGGCGCCGGTCTGGTCGGTAACGTTTCCGGTAATTGTCCCGTTAGCGGTTTGCGCTGAGGCCGTCCACGCCAGCACGAACGCACACACTACGAGCAGAGTAAAACGCATTTGCGAGCCCCCCTAACATCGCGATGTTACTGTACAGGAAAAAATGTGTCAATAGAATCGCAGTTAAAATCGGCATGATGCGCCATCTTTTTCCGCATATTCAACTTTACGGAGATGCAAGTGGACGTTCTATTGGTTTTGGTATCCCAAGATCTGCATGCAAGGCTGAATCGGCTTCAATGCCTAGTGCTTCCGATACCAGAAGAAGGTATCTCCGGCGTTCGCCGTATCGGTGTACCACACGCTGGTGGCTCCTTCCCGCTGCATCGAGGCATCAGGCAATTCAGGCAATCGATCATTCGAAAGCAGCCATCCTCCCGGCTTCAGCATGGTGTGAATGTTTTCGAGCGCCAGAGCCTGCTCGAACGCATCGTAATAGACAAACATATTCGTCGCGGCGATTAAATCGAATTTCTCGGCGGCAGCCAGATTCAAGCGCTCCAGGACGATATTTAAGTCGGCCGGCGTGCACGACAAGATGGCTTCCGGGCGGATCCGCACCGCGCGGGCTTCTACACTTTCCAGAGTGGATGGCGGCTGGATCGGATCTACAGGCAAACCACTTTGGTCGCCAAAATTCTGCCAGTAGCGCAACGTAGGCGCCGTCCATGGCCGCGACTGGAGCGAAGACCCACGAGGCAATTGCAACGTATATCCCTCACCCCGGCGAGCCCGCTCTCGGGCGGCGCGCAGATGATCGAGAACCCGCGGGCTGATGTCGAATACGGTAACTTCGAGCGCGCCGGTTTTTGCCAGACCCAGTCGCATCAACGAGTCGTACAGTCCGAACGGCTGCAGCGTCTGCTGCGGATAGTAATCGTATCCTGCGTCCCAATCCGCAAAATCGAGTCCCGGCCCGATTACAGCCGCCCGCGTGACGCCGCCATTGCGCAGTAACCCGCGACTCTTCAGATCGCGCAAAGTCTCTTCAAGGCCGAAGCTGGGCAGGATCGTTGTGTCGAGCGACACACCACGGTCCCGGAACACCTGCGCGCGGCTGCTCCCTTGTTGGATCCGTTGCGAGAATACAACGTTCTCCTTGAGCACGCGCTCGAGATTCTGCAAGATGAACACGCCGGTTTTTTCGCCTGGGGCGTCAGGATCGATGCCCTTCCTCCGCAGCAGATTTCGTACGAAAATGAGCCGCTCATTCGCTCCCGGAGCCTGCATCCCTCGAACCAGGTCGTCGACGCGCGCGCGCAAAAGACCGCTTTTCGAGGCTTCCGCTAATTCTTGAATCTGAATTCGAGATCTGCTGGTGAAAGACGTGCCGAATAAGAGGAGATTCACCATGGAATCCAGATCGCCCTGTTCCAGCCTTGCGCGAATGGCGCGATCTTCCTGGCGGCTCCAGGCATTCCATTTCGATTGATCGGCGTTCTTCAGCGCGGCTGGCAACTGGCCGGCCAGCGCATCCAGTACGGGCTTGACGCTTGCGTACGGTGCGAAGGGCTCGGCGGCGAAGGCGGACAGCGTCAGAAGTACGCTCGCAATAAAACCAATTCGCATCGGCGCTAGCCCATTAATGAGACCCTCGCCGCCCGGAGGACGGCGGGGCGTAGCAGCAACACGGGCCCTGCTTAGAACGTGAGCCGCGCGATCAGGAGACCAGTGCGGAATCCGCTCGTCCCGCCGGTCGGCACGATGGTTCCAAAGCCGCCGGAATACAGTCCGGTTTGCGGATTCGTGGTAGGCAGAGATTGGAAGTTGCCGACGTTTACTGCTGCCGAACCCGTCGTTCCGTAGCGTGTGCGATTGAACGCATTCGTGAACTCGGCGCGGATCTGGAAGCTCATTCGCTCCTTGATCCGGAAGTTCCGGCTGAAATTTACGTTCTCCAAAGGCTGGCGAACACCGCGGAGCGCGCGAATCGCCGACTGCTGGGCGCCAAACACGCCGTCCGGTATGTTCGCCCAAGCGTTCTTGTTGAGCACGATGGTCTTAGTGGGATCGTAGCAATGGCAGTTAATGTCCAGTTCATCTGTGTGGTGGACCCCGTTCAGGTCGGTCCAGTCAGTTGAATATAACGGCTGGCCGGGGATCAACTGAGCGTTTCCCGGGCCGCGGCCTAGGAACTGGCTGATCGGCGTATTGGTGTTGGTGGTAGGCCGCGCGATGATCACAGCGCTCTGATAGGAGAGATACCAGCCCATTCCCCAATCGCTAAAGACATATGAAAGGATTTTGTTCCCGAAAATCCCGCTCCGCAGTTTGGGAGTAGTGTATTCGGCGGAAAGCCGGAACTGGTGGGGCAGGTCATTGCTGGCAAGATCCTTTCCCAGACTCCGGTTGAAGATGTCCGGGCTGCTGTTCAGATCCAGAGTCTTGGAAAAGGTGTAGTTGGCATTCAAAGAGAGGCCATGAGAGAGCCGTTTGGTAATGGTTGTCTGCAGGGAGTCGTACCAGATCTTACCTACCGGCGCGCCGGCCGGCTGAATCCCAGCACCATTTGTCACGCTGAACTGGGGATATGGGAACAGTGCCTGGCGTACGATCTGAGTTGACGGAAACCCTGCGTATGGCGCGAGATTGACTCCCCTGGCGGCCAAGTTCGATCGCTGGCCCGCCGTGAGGGAGCTAATGGTCGTCGTGAGCAGGCTTGCGTCGGAGGCGTTCGTGAAGTCGGTGAACCCGTACCGAGCTAGATCGGCAACTGAGATGGCATTAAGCGGGTTCAGAGTGTTTCCGGTGCCAAGCGGCGCCCAAACGACCCTGTTGGCCACGTACGTAGCCTCAACGACAAAATTCCTGCTGAGTTCACGTTGGAGACCGGCACTCCACTGATACTGGCGTGCGGGCCGTCCAGCGTTTGGATCCAGGAACGTGGGGACGCTGGCGGTTGGCGCGACGGTACCCGGAATCTGCGCATTGGCGGGATCAAAAGCCGGCCAAACCGGGCGCACCGTGGATGGCATTCCGTCTTTGAGTTGGAAAAGCCACTGGTTGGTGGCGGGGGTCCCGGCACTGGCGCTATTTGTAGCCGAGCCGCTGGAGTTGCTGGTGGGGCTGTAAACAATACCAAATCCGGCGCGGAACACCGTTTTCCTGTCGATTTGATAGGCCACTCCAATCCGCGGACCGATCGCATACGGATAGTTCGTCGCGAAGGCGCACTTGCATGTTGCCTCGTAGATCGTCGCGCCGAGCCGCCCGCCTGCCGAGGGATTCGGCGTGGTGGGAGAAAAGTTTCCGAATCGGCCGTACGTCTCTTTTCGATACGTCCCATAATCCCACCGCAGACCGATATCCATTGTCAGCTTGCGGGTCACCTTCCAGGTGTCTTGCACGAAGAGTGCGTACTGCTGCTGTCCAGTATGCGAGACGACCGGCGCGCTCACGCTGGCTGCCGTCACATCTCCCAGCAAGAAGGTCGCAAACCGGAAGCCGGTGTTGTTGTTGGTGAGGCCGCTCACGCCCTGAAGAGCACTTTGGGTGGTTGGACCCTCTGCAAACGTATAGCTCCCCGCCGTGCTGCTCAATCCGTAATTGGGATAACCGGTAGCACGCCACTCGCCTCCGATCTTCATCGTGTGATTCTTATGGACCCAACTCAGATTGAGATTGGCCGAGGGCTTCTGTTCAAAATTAACGCTTTGGGTGCCGTTGGACGTCCCCAGGTTTGACAAACCGCCTTGTGCGATGGTCGGCGTAACTGGTGCGACTGTACTGGCAGTGACGAAGTTCGGGAAGTTCCGCTTTAGAGTCGCGCCGCGCAGCCCGAGTTCCTTCTCAGCGTCGTAATTCGTGGTCGGAGCGTGGTCGTCAAAGTCTTCGTTCCAGTACCCCACCCCGACGTGCAAGAGCATGGTGGGCGTCACCGTGTGATCGTAGTTCAGCCGGATCGTACGCGCATGGATGAACGTGCCGCGCGCAGCGGTAATCGGCTCTGGGAAACCTTCCATGTTACCGTTCGGAGACGAGTACTGCGATTCGGTACCGGTCAGACCGTAGTAGCCCGAAAAGTGTCCCTTGGCTCCAAATTGCTGGTCAACTTTCAGTGACGGGATCTCGGTTGTCCGGTGCGTGAGCCAGGGATTTTGGTAATTCTGACCAAGCTGGCTGGGGGACACGCCTTTCGGGCCCGGGATCAGCGCCAGGACCTTTTGCGCGACAGGATCCAGGTAGGCCGCGGTTAGCGGGATTTTGTTCTGCAGGAACTGATCGCGCACCTGAACGCTCGTACCCGCCGTGCAATTGGGTGTTACCGCTGCACTGCAAATCACCGCTCTCTCACTCTTGGGATCGAATATCGCCCCGGAAAAGATAGTGCGGCCCAGCGGATCGAGATAATCTTTGACATTGGCGCCGGTGCCTGTCTGAATGGTGCGCTGGCCGTACGAAAGAATCAGTGGACCGAAGTCGCCGTTCCGGTACTCAGGAATCGGGACCGTAGGAAACCCGGTAGAGGGCGCGGCAGTGATCAGCGCATTCTCGCGGAACTGCTCGAAGTTCCAGAAGAAGAAAGTCCGATTCTCGCCATTGTATAGCTTGGGAATCCGGACGGGACCTCCGAGTGTGCCGCCGTAATCGTGCCGCTTCTGCGCGGTTCGAGCTCCCGTATACGGCTGGTGCGCGTTGAGAACTTCGTTTACGGCGTAGTCGTACAGGTTGCCGTGATATTGATTTGTGCCCGACTTCATCGTCACATTGAAAATGCCGCCGCCCACCGTGCCGAACTCAGCGGAATAGTTGCTGGTTTGCACCGAGACTTCCTGAATCGCATCTACGCTCGGCTGGACGCGCTGCGTATAAATGACATTCGCGTCGTTCATGTTCGCGTCCTGACCCTCGACGCGGATCGAATAGCTGGTGGTTGAGCCGTTGATGCTCATGCTGCTATTCGAAGAGAACTGCGTTCCCGGAATCAACTGCACCATGGCCCACGGGTTCCGAACGCCCGAGGTCGCGGTCGAGCCGTTGCCGCCTACCGAGAGAATAGGCAGATTCTGCATCTGGCTGACGGTCACGTTGTGAGCCAGTTCGCTGTTCTCTGTTTTGAGCAACGAGGCTTCTGCCGTGACAGTCACGGTCTCCGCGTTGGACCCGACTTCAAGAGGAATATCCAGGCGCATCACCTGGGTAACGGCCAGTGACAGGTTCTGGCGTTCGTACCGTTTGAAACCCATCACATTCAACGCCAATTCGTAGCGGCCGGCCGGCAGCTGTGGAAGTGTGTAGTTCCCGGTTTCCGTGGATAACGCCCGGTAAACAGCCCCGGTTTCGATGTTTTTCGCCTCAATTGAGGCGTTCGCGATGACGGCACCCGTTGGATCGGAAACGATTCCCGTGATTGTGCCCGCCCCAGCCTGCGCGAACGCAGAAACTGAGCAGATGACCAGCAACATGGCTAGACAGACTAAACGCATTGACCCCCCTTGAATTCACTATGCCCAATGGCATAGCAATACCTTCATGGGATGTTACTGGAATGGTTAATCTTTGTCAATCTAATAATTCGTCGGGTTTTTTCGTTTAACCTGCATGCAACTCAGGAGTTACGCGACTCTGTCCATCGCCAGAAACTCCTGAATGTGCGGATGCGGCGACTTTTCGAGATCGGCGACAGGCCCGAAAAAAATGGCCTTGCCTTCATACAGCACGACCACCGTGTCCGCCACGCGACGCATCAGATCCAGATCGTGCGTTACTACCACCGCCGTCAGCCGGAGCTGATTTTTCAGCCGCAGCATTAGGCCGATCAGGTGGTCGCTCATGATCGGATCGACCATGGTGGTCGGCTCGTCATATAGGATGCATTCCGGCTGTGCGGCCAGCGCACGCGCGATGGCGACTGCACGTTTGTGCCCGGTCGAAAGCTCCGTGGGATAGACGTTTTCGTAGTCGGCCATGTCCACCAGATTCAACAGGCCCCTCACCACGTCTTCCTTATTCTGCTCGTTGTAATCCTCTCGGGTTTCTAGCGAAAACAGAATATTTTCCCCCACTGTAAGCGAATCGAACAGCGCGCCCGATTGAAACACCATGGTGACTTTTTTGCGGATGCGGCGCAGCTCCGTTTCGGTCATATCCGTAATGTCGGAATAGGCCACGTAGATGCGGCCCTGATCCGGCTTCAGGAATCCCATGATATGCCCCAGGGTCACCGACTTGCCGACCCCGCTGCGCCCGATGATGGCCACAGTCTCCCCGGCGTCGACGTGAAAGCTCACATCGACTAATACCGGCTTATCGAACGTCTTATATACGTCGACGAACTCGATGTAATGGGAGGACGTGTCTTTCGGGCGTCCTTCCAATAGCTGTTCAGGGGTGTTCATGTTGCGGAACACGGAGGCGTCCGGTGCAGGCCATAAGCGGGCCCGGATCGTGGAGACGAAGTCATGCATTGTGAGGAGTTTGGATTGAATCGCCGACTCGACAGCGGGCAGCAGGCGGGCGTGATATACGGCGCAGAGCGGCTCCAGACCGTCAGGCGTCTCGGGTACCAGGGCGTCGGCGCCGGATTGTTCGGCCGCAGCCAGCAATTCTTCCAGGAGCTCGTGGGTGACGCTGGGCATGTCGCAAGCCACCACCAGATTCCATTCGGCGGAGGTAGCACTCAAAGCGGCATGGAGGCCTCCCAGCGGCCCGCACCCTGCGATGAGGTCGGGAATTACAGGAAAACCAAGGTTTCCATAGACTTCCGGCGTCCCGATCAGCGTGACACTTCCAGCCGCCTGGAGAACCTCTTGGGCGACCGATTGAACAAGGGTGGCCCCTTTCCACGGCAACAACGCTTTGTCCTGGCCCATGCGGGAACTTTGGCCTCCGGCCAGCACAAACCCCGCCCTGCTGCTTGGCATGAGAAGATGGTAGCAATCGCCGGTAGCATGTCGACAAACAAAAAGGTGTATATTTGTTTCATTACGGCACTTGCCATGATACTGGCCGCCTCCCCCGCGCGCGCCGCAAATTCGCCAGGGACAGAATCGTCTTCCCAGAAGGTGTCACAAAAAACATTAGTCGTGCGCGCCGACCCGCGAACCGGGAAACTCGTACGCAGTGTGGCTCCAGGTAAGACTTCTCCGGCAGCCAAGGCGCTTCCGTCGATCGACATTTCGGAAATGGTGGAGAAAGCCGCGCACGATAATAACGTCGATCCGCTGCTGGTGCATTCCATCATTCAGGTGGAGAGCAACTATAACCCGTACGCCGTGTCGCCCAAGGGCGCCCAAGGGCTGATGCAGCTCATGCCGCCCACCGCGCGCGACCTGGGAGTGCGCAACAGTTTCGATCCGCGCCAGAATATTGAGGCCGGAGTACGCTATCTTAAGTATTTACAAGACATGTACCAAGACGATCGCCTGGCACTGGCGGCTTATAACGCCGGGCCGGGGGCCGTTGAAAAGTACAAATGGATTCCGCCGTATCCCGAGACTCAGGATTACGTAAACCGGGTCGGCCAGCAGTACGGAGCAGCGAAAAAGGCAGCCGCGCAGCACTTGGCGGAACCTGCGGCTCCGCCAGTTGGGGTGATGGAGGGAACACACCCAAAACTGGAGCCGTTTGTCGATGCCGAAGGCAGGTTGCATCTTAGGACGACGCAGCAGTAACCGGTTGCGCGCGATCCTTTCGAGCTTTCTAGCGGTCGCGCCCGCATTGTGTCTCGGCCAGGCCGCGAACCGGGTCACCGCCGTCCGCTACTGGTCCACTGGCGACACCACCCGTGTCGCGGTGGAAGTTTCGGCCGAATTCAACTACAAGTCTGATCGCCTCGAGAACCCCCCGCGCCTGTTCTTCGACGTGCAAGGTGCACGGCCCGTAATGGCGCAGAAAACCATCGTCGTAGGCGACCGTCTCCTCAAGCAGATCCGCATCGCAGAAACCCAGCCGGGAACGACGAGGATCGTGCTCGATCTGGAACAGGACGCGGATTTCACCGCCTCGCAACTGTCCAATCCCGAGCGATTGATGCTCGAAATCCGATCTAAAGGTGCGAAGGTTTCGGCCACAACCGAAACGGAAGCGCCGGCACGACCCGAACCGCGCAAGTTCGATCCCCCGCCCGTCCGGGAGGCTCGAACCGAAACGCCCTATGCCGCGAAAACTCTGCCCGCGCCACCCGTGCTCGCTTCGGTCAACCGCCCGGCGGCAGCAGCACCCGGCACCGAAGTTCGCAAGCTTCCGGGTCCTCCGCCTCTGCCTGAGCCGAAAGCGGCGGCGCGCAACGCCAACGGGGATCGCTCCCTTACGCGCGTGTTGGGTCTGAAGTTGGGACGCGTGGTGCTCGATCCGGGCCACGGCGGTCACGACGTCGGCACTCACGGCCCCTCGGGCTTGTATGAAAAGGATCTCGTTCTGGACATATCGCAACGCTTGGCGGCACTGCTCCAGGACCGGCTGGGAAGCGAGGTGCTGCTCACCCGCAACGACGACACCTATATTTCGCTAGAGGGGCGCACCAAGATCGCCAACGACTACAAGGCGGATCTGTTCCTGTCGATCCACGCCAATTCGTCGCCCGTGAAGTCGGTAACGGGCGTCGAAACTTATTATCTGAACTTCACTACCTCGCGAACGGCTATGGATGTGGCTGCGCGCGAGAACGCGACGGCGGAGAGTTCGATTTTCGACCTGAAGGATGTGCTCGAGAAGATCGCACTCAAGGACAAGATCGATGAATCGCGAGAGTTTGCCTCACGCCTGCAAACCTCGCTGTTTACTTTGACCAAGGCGAGCGCTACCAGGAACCGCGGCGTCAAGAAAGCTCCGTTCGTGGTGCTGATCGGCGCTCAGATGCCGAGCGTCCTGGCCGAAATCGGGTTCCTTACGAACGCCAGCGACGAAGCGCTGATGCGCAAGAATGAGCACCGCCAGAAGATCGCCGAGGCGCTCTATAAGGGCATCGCCGCGTACGGAGAAACGCTGAGCCAGGTTAAGGTCGCCGTGCGCGAGTAGGCTCTATTGGTTCACTAGGCCGCCTCCGCAAGGCGTACGATCTCCTCGGCGCGATACCAATCGTCCTCGGAAGTGCCTTCGGGTCTACCTGCTAGCTCCCAGCGTAATTCGGCGATCTCTCTCACTCGGTTCGCGGGAGATTGGACCAAATGTGGCTCCGGCCGATGTGAGAAACCCAAAAGCAGTTGCGCCAAAATGTCGCGGCTATGGTTGTAGGTTATGTGCGCCTTCTCAAGCTGCAGAAGGGCCGCGTCGATGGCTTGCCGATCGGGATTCGCAGATGCCATCAAGGCTCTGGCTTCGCGCGCCTTCCGGGCAAAGTCGGCAAATGCACTGCGATAGTCCCGCGCGGCGTCGGCACGAGGATCCGTTTCTTCAAGAAGCTCTGTTGGCGCAAGACCCATACTTATGAGACGAAAAGAGGGGCCAAAGGGTTCGACTTCTTAGGCCGGTCGTTCCGATATTTCCTGCGTCCATGCTGTTCAATGAGTTGCGTGGGGTATCAACACGGGAAGTGCGCCAAGCCTCTCGTCCGATTACTGTGGTGATCTGCGCGTTGGGGGCCTCGTCCTGCTTCGCGGGACCGTTAACCAGATCCGGCCAGCCTGGGAACAGCAATGCGAGAATCACGCCGCGGAAGCGGGACAGTTCATTAAACTTTTTTTGAGATGATCCTCCCTGCCGCGGATCTAACACGGAGGAGTGTCCTGCACATGAACAAAATTGTTATCGCGGCGCTGATCATGGCCTTGTCCTCTTACGCCGCCACTTTGACCGGCAAGATTTCCGACAGCGCATGTGGCGCCAGTCACGCCAAAATGATGGCCGAGCACAAAGACCTGAAAACGGACCGGGATTGCACCGTGGCCTGTGTGAAGTCAGGCAGCAAATACGTCCTGGTGAGCGATGGCAAGGTATACATGATTGATAACCAGAATCTCCCGGATCTGGAACAGCGAGCGGGCCAGACCGTGGAGGTTACGGGCGATCTGAAGGGCGACACCATCGTCGTATCCAAGATCAGTGCGGCAAGTAAGAAAAAGTAGTTATCGACCGCGCAGAACACCTAAGCCAATCTGGCCATGAAGTCCCTGATCGGGACTCGGCACGTCACCTCCGCCGAACCAGACGCGTATCTGGCCATTAGCTAGGTATTCTACGCTCGGATCGCACATCACCTGGCTATTCCAGGTATTCATTCCGGATATAACGAAATTAGGAACACGTTCCCAGCGGACACCGTCGGAAGAGTGCGCCAGTCCCAGACGGCGGCGTTCGGCCTTGTCGCGACCCGTGTAGAGCATCCACCACTGCCTGCCTGAGGTCCACACGGCGGGCTCGCCCAGACCGTTTTCGTCGAACGCTCCGGCAGAGCCAGGTTCGAGAATTGGATTAGCACGAAGCTTCTCCCACTTCACGCCATCGGATGAACGCGCGATGCCCAGGCTCTGTCGACGGGCACGGTCCTGGCCAAGATAGAACAAGTAAAAATAGTGACCTGCGTGAATCACGTACGGGTCGGCGACCGCCCGCTCATCGAAGCTGCCGCGTGGTCCAACGGGCACGACGGGTTCGCCGTGCCGGGTCCAATTCCGACCATCGCGCGACCGGGCAAGGGCTATACGGAACGGGTCGCCCGCTTCGTACCAATAGAGGATCTCGTCGCCGACGGTGAGCGCGGAACCGTTGGCGGCGATATAGGATCCCTCCCAGCCTTGCGGAGATAGCAGGCGACCCAATTTCGTCCAGACGAGTCCTTCGGGAGATGTCGCGACGGCGGTGTGCCACATACGGCCGTCGAATTCGGAATAGAAGTTCCAGTAAGCGTCCTGAAAGCGGACGACCGAGGGGTTCAGAACATCTGAGAAATCGCCACGAGAGATCACCGGGTCCGGTCGGGCTTCCCAGGCGAACGGCGCACCAGGGCCGTTGGCTTCCGGAGCCGGCAAAGTGAAGTCTGCGTAGCGGCCGCAGCCCGAAAGCAGTACGAACAAAGCAAGAATATGGGGACAGCCTGCATGTTTCCTGGTTTTTCTCGCTGGGAAATCGGGAAACATGCAGGCTGTCCCCACTAGAGGGGCACGCGAATGGCGAGCTTAGACCCGCGGCCCGGCCCAGACTCGAGCGCGAGGTCGCCTTCGAGTACTTTCACCCGCCGTTTAATGCTATTGGGCCCCAGGCGCAGCAACTCCAGCTCCTCCAGCGAAAACGCGCCGGTAAAAGGGAAACCTTCGCCATTGTCTTCTACGGAAATCTGCAGATGTTGATCGGCCCGCGATACGGCGATTGCCACGCGCGAGGCGCCTGAGTGCTTCAGGATGTTGTTTAGCGCCTCGCGCACAATCTGCAACACTTCAAGCGAGACTTCGGTATCGGCCGGATCGTGCACGTCGCCTCCGGAGAAAGTGGTCGCGATTCCGGTGTCGCGCTGGAACAACTCGGCCATGCGGCTGAGCGAGGCTGCTAATCCCATTCCCTCATCAGCGGGCCGCATACTGCGCACGAAACTGCGGAGGTCGGCCACCTGTGCCTGGCACAATTCCTGCAACTGGTGGAGTTCGCGTGCCGCGGCCTCGATGTCGCGCCCTAGCAATTTGCGGATCACCTCCAGACGCATCTGAAAGCTGATGAAGCTTTGCAGCGGGCCGTCATGAAAATCGGCGGCGATGCGCTGGCGCTCGGCTTCCCTCGCAAGCTGCGCCTGCGACCGGATCATGACGTTGTGGCGCAACGTCGTAGACATACGTTCTTCGAGGTAACGTTTGTAGAGACCCACCGCCGCGGCAGCGCCGCCCGAAGCCACCACGGTCCATACCAGATTGCCGTTACGTCCGGCGGGAACGATCAGCGCAATAAATAGCGCCGCAGCAAACGTGATCGCCGCGCGAGAGAGATCGTGCAACAGGACCGTTGACCCCAGCAGATAGCCGCAAGCGAGAGCTGGCTGCCAATCCCCGGGAGCTTGCCAGGTCCAGATGGCGAAATTGGTGGCATCGGCGACGATCGCGGTGGCCGCGCGTAGAGGACTTTCGTAGCGCACCGCGAAAACGGTGCCCATCGCATACACGGTGTAGGCCGCAATCAGCGCGGTTACCCAGTTCTGCTCGAACCCAACCGTTCGAACATACGCCGTAGCGCATGCCGCGGCGAGCACCAGGCGTGCAATCCGGAGAGCCAGCCGCCCACGGTAGGGAACCATCAGGGGAACCATCTCGGCTAAACAAGTCTTAACGGCGGTATAAGTACAGGTGATGGCTGCGCCCTTCGCCGTCGTCGTCGATACTTAAACTCTGGACGGGTTTCCAGGCGCTGAACTCGAAATCGTGCGCCACGATGCGGGCGCCTTTCTTGAGCTGCTTTTCCAGGATCGGCGTGACCAGTTCATTTCCGACCGGAAGCAAATACACGGTAAGAAGATCGGCGGAAGAATAATCCTGCTTGAGAAGGTCGCCGTGAATGACGCGCGCGGCCGAAACTAAGCCCAGAGTCTTGATCCGGTCCATGCTCTGGCGGTACAACGAGTCGTTCAGTTCGACTCCGGTGGCATCGGCCTTGTATTTCTGAGCCGCCATGATCACGATGCGGCCGTCGCCCGAGCCC
>JAOAPR010000102.1 GCA_025463005.1 Bryobacterales bacterium
GCCCTGATTGAACGCGTTCGCGCCGGCGTTCCTTTCCTCGGCATCTGCCTCGGCCTGCAGGCGCTATTCGAATCGAGCGAAGAGGCTCCCGAGCAGCGCGGCCTGGGCGTCTACTCCGGCACGGTCCGACGCTTTCAGGGCGACGTCCGCATTCCCCACATGGGCTGGAACCAGATTGAGCCTCAACGTGTCACGCGCCTTCTGCAAAATGCCGGCGAAAAGCCGTTCGTCTATTTCGCCCACAGCTACTACTGCCCCGTGATCGCCGAAACCGCCGCAAAGTGCGAATACACGGTCGCCTATACCGCCGTGCTCGAGCATCGCAATGTGTACGGGGTGCAGTTCCATCCCGAAAAATCCGGCTCCATCGGTCTGCAGATCGTTCGTAACTTCGCAGAGCAATGTTAGCCAAGCGTATCATTCCGTGCCTGGATGTCACGGCCGGCCGCGTGGTCAAAGGGGTGAACTTCGTGAACCTGCGCGATGCCGGCGATCCCGTGGAACTCGCCGCGCGCTATAACGATCAGGGCGCCGACGAGCTTGTGTTCCTCGACATCACCGCTTCGAGCGATAACCGCGATACCATGGTCGATGTAGTCGCCCGCACCGCCCGGGAGGTGTTTATACCGCTCACGGTGGGCGGCGGCATTCGCAGCGTCGATGATGCGCGCAGCATCCTCCACGCCGGCGCGGACAAAGTAAGCGTCAACACCGCGGCAGTGCATCGTCCCGAGCTCATCACCGAACTGAGCGAAGAATTCGGGGCGCAAGCAGTGGTGCTGGCGATCGACGCCCGTCGCAGACCCCACGTCGGCTGGAACGTTTTTACCCGAGGCGGCCGTCACGACGAAGGCATCGACGCAGTGGAATGGGCTTGCCGCGGCGAGCAGCTCGGAGCGGGTGAGATCCTGCTTACGTCCATGGATACCGATGGAGTTCGGACCGGCTTCGACTGTCCCCTGACCCGCGCGGTCCGCGAAGCCACGCACATCCCCGTTATCGCCTCAGGCGGTGCGGGCAAGCCGGAGGACTTTTTCGAAGTTCTCGAAAGCGCGGGCGCCGATGCCGCCCTAGCCGCTTCGATCTTCCACTACGGCACCTACACGGTCGGCGACCTCAAGCAGTTCCTGGCGGCGCACAGCGTCCCGATAAGGCCATGATCATCCCCTGCATCGATCTTATGGACGGCAAAGTCGTCCAGCTCATCCAAGGTCGCGACAAAGCGCTCGAAGGCGACGAACCCCTAGAGATGCTGCGGCGATTCTCGGCGTTTCCCCAAATCCAGGTGATCGATCTGGACGCCGCAATGGGCCGCGGGGAGAATTCATCACACGTGGAGCTCCTGGCCGGGCGAGCCCAATGCCGCATCGGGGGAGGAGTTCGCACGCCCGATCGCGCGCGCCGTTTGATCGAGCAGGGCGCGCACCGCGTGATCGTCGGAACGGCTGCATTTACACCGGCGCTCGAACGAATTGCGGCGACCGTCGGCCCGGAGCGCCTGATCGTCGCCCTGGATTCGAAAGGCGGCAAGATCGTCGTCAAGGGCTGGCAGGAAGCCACGGATTTCACCGCCGAGGAAGTGATCGGCCGCCTGGAGCCTTATTGCAGCGGATTCCTGTGCACCTACGTCGATAAAGAAGGCATGATGCAGGGCACCGATCTCGACTGGTTCCAGCGTCTGCGCGCAGCCACCCGGCATGAGATCACCGCCGCCGGCGGCATCACGACCTTCGACGACATTCGCGCGCTCGCCGCGCTGAACATCCACTCGGCTCTTGGTATGGCGATCTACACCGGTCGCCTGAATCTGGCCGAGCTGGCTTCGCTCCAGCTATGACCGAAGGCTACCGGATAGTGGAAGCCACGCTCGCCGACGTCGAGACAATCGTCCGTCACCGCAAGAACATGTTTTTCGATATGGGGCAGCATGACATGGACGTGCTCAATGAAATGATGAACTCCTTCCAGCCCTGGCTCGTCGAGAAGATGTCCAAGCAGGAGTATCGAGCCTGGTTCGCGATTGCGGAAGACGGCTCGGTCTCGGCGGGCGCCGGCTTATGGCTCATGAACTGGCCGCCGGGTTTGTATACTTCGGAGCCGTGGCGCGGGAACATTCTGAATGTCTACACGGAACCCGAACATCGCAGGCGGGGCTTAGCTCGGAGGCTTGTCACCGCTACGCTGGACTGGTGCGGCGCGAAGAGAATTCACGTCGTAATCCTGCACGCGAGCAACGAGGGACGGCTTCTATATGAAGCTCTGGGATTTCAACCCACCAACGAAATGCGTTTGATTCTAAGCGGCCAGTCATTCGCCTGTGACTAAATTTGATAATTCGGCGCATACTAGGGATATCCCTAGTAGTTTGGCAATAATTTCGTTATAATCAATTTGCCCGATCTCAAGGATCGCCGCTGAAACAGCGAGTTAACGGAGACTCTTTTCTTCGAGCGGTAAAGGGGGTCCGTGTTAAGGAACAAACGATACGAGCTGACGAAACCTGCCCTTGCTCTTGATGCGGTTGTAGGGCAGGGGTGGATCACTATTCCGGCTGGAGAGATCATTCGTGTTCTCGCAGGCCCAAACGGAGAGGGAGACCAGATGATGGACGTTCTCTGGGAAGGCCGAATGCTCACCATGCTTGCAATTGATGTGACGGCTGGCGGAAAAGAAATCACCGGCCAACGGCCGCAGGGATTGGATGCGACTGTAACGTCGAAGAGAAAGACGGCCCGATCGGGCCCCAATGCCCGGTAATACATTGCGCCTTGCTTAGCTGGCCAATAATTGCCGGGGCTCGTCAATCCAATAATCCGGCTCCCACCGAGCCATCTCCTGGTGATCGCCGTACCCCCAACGCACGGCACAAACTCGCACACCCGCGCGCCGTCCGGCCTCGACGTCTGCCGCCGAGTCGCCCACCAGCAGGCACTCCTCCGGATTCGCTCCCAGCGCCCGCACCGCGGCAAGGATTACATCCGGCTCGGGCTTGGCGGGGAATCCGTCCGTGCCCTGCACGTGCTCGAAATGCTGGATCAATCCGAACTGCTCCAGTACGTCCCGCGTCGTCCTGGAGGTTTTGGTGGTGGCCGTCGATTTGCGTCCGCCCAGTGAATCGAGCATCTCGGCCACTCCGGGGAAAACGCGCGTTGCCGCATGTTTTCGGTCCCAGTAGGTGGTGCGATAACTCTGGATAAGAGGGTCCATCGCGTCGGTGCCGAAACCCAGATCCTGAAACAGGTCGATCAGATGACGCCCGATATACCGCCGCAGGACTTCTTCGGTTACAGTGCTGCAGCCGTGGGTCGCCAGGACTTCCAGTTGCGCCGCGCAGATATCCGGCGCGGAATCCATGAGAGTTCCGTCCACGTCGAACAGGTAGACAGGAAACGGCGGGACAGGCTTCAGCCCGTCGGGATGCCCCATTATGCCGGCTGCGGACCGCCCTCAGGCAGAATCCCAGGTATCCTGCGACCCGGTTCGGGCTTCAGGATCTGCTGCGGAGGGCCGTCTTCCGGCGGAACAGAGCGCGGGGTTTCGATGGCCCGCAGTGTCTCACCGGCAATCAACTGGCGCACTTCCGCCCCATCCAGAACCTCGCGCTCGAGCAATGCCAGGGCGATGCGTTCCAGAGCATCCGCCTTCTCTTCGATAATGGTTCGGGCCCGGTTGTAGCCTTCTTGCACCAGTTTCTTGACCTGTTCGTCAATGCGGATCGCAGTGGCCTCGCTGTAGTCGCGATGTTGGGCAATCTCACGGCCCAGGAAGATCTGCTCTTCGCGTTTGCCGAAGCTCAAGGGACCCAGCTCGCTCATACCCCACTCGCAGACCATCTTACGCGCCATGTCCGTGGCCCGTTCGATGTCGTTGCCCGCACCGGTGGTGATGTGGTGCATGAAGATCTCTTCTGCAATGCGGCCACCCATCAGGATGGCAAGCTGCGCTTCGAGATATTCCTTGTGATAACAATGCTTGTCGTCGAGCGGCAGCTGCATCGTCAGGCCCAGGGCCATCCCGCGCGGGATGATCGTGACCTTGTGCAGCGGATCGGCGAACGGCGTCAGCGCTGCCACTAGTGCATGCCCCGCCTCGTGGTAAGCCGTGTTCTTCTTCTCTTCGTCGCTGATGATGAGGCTCTTGCGCTCAACGCCCATCATCACTTTGTCTTTGGCCAGCTCGAAATCGAACTGCGTGACCACTTTGCGATTCTGGCGCGCCGCTACCAGCGCGGCTTCGTTCACCAGGTTGGCCAAGTCCGCGCCGGCGAATCCCGGTGTCCCGCGTGCGACCACAGTAAGATCCACGTCGTCAGCCAGCGGTACTTTCTTCGTGTGCACTTTGAGGATCTGCTCGCGACCCTTGACGTCCGGACGGCCCACTACCACCCGCCGGTCGAAACGACCGGGCCGCAGCAGTGCGGGATCCAGCACGTCAGGCCGGTTGGTGGCCGCCACCAGGATCACGCCTTCGTTCGATTCAAATCCGTCCATCTCCACCAGCAACTGGTTGAGGGTCTGTTCGCGCTCGTCATGACCGCCGCCAAGGCCTGCACCACGATGACGGCCGACAGCGTCGATCTCATCGATGAAGATGATGCAGGGTGCGTTCTTCTTGCCCTGCTCGAACAGGTCGCGCACGCGGCTGGCGCC
>JAOAPR010000286.1 GCA_025463005.1 Bryobacterales bacterium
AAGATGATCCGACATTCTTGATGGCTGGCGTCCATCCGGTCGCGACCTACACACTCTACAACATCGACCGGGTGAAGCTTGAACACCTTCTGCATACCTTCTTTGCGGAGGTACGATTGAATCTTGAAATCACGGACCGCTTTGGCAAGAAGATTAAGCCACGCGAATGGTTTTTGGTACCTCCAGGAGCAATCGCCGAAGCGGTGTCGCGCCTGAAGGACGGCTCCATCGTCAACGTTCGGTACGATGCGGGCCGAGCCGCAATTGTCCCTCTTGATAGTCGATGACCGAAATCTGGAAATCCGCGATGAGTACTGGACCTCACGCATCCGTTTCTCGGACGAGTGCGCTTCGTTCGTCAATCTATTTGGCTAGGTTTTGTGAATTTCCCGGGCAGTTAAAGCCGGATGCTCCAGAAGTTCGCATCAGTCCAATTTCCGCATGAAACGCCAGTAACGATTGCCCGGTTACCTGGAACTGGTCTTCTCCGTTGATCGAGACATTGCCCGAAGACGGCCAAAGCCAATTCGAATGATGAATGAACTTGTCGCTCGTGCTTTGCTCAGCGCGTAAATACTTATTAAGCTTCAAATCTAGGGCGAATCGCAAACCACTGGCTCCAAGGATTTTGTCTATCGCTGAATGTTCGAGCTTACGTTATGGCCAAGGACCGCTAAATGACGGTTGAAAACGCGCCGGATGCGCTTGGAGGCAGCGTTAAGGGTCTCATCACGCTTCGAAAGCGTCTGCAGAGGCTGCACGGAAACCATTATACGTTCAGTCGGACCTCCGGCGATCAGGCAGATACCGCATACGAGGCGTTCAAACGCGGAGCTGAACTAAGCAAGACCGATTTTATTGCGACTATCCGCGTCCATGGTGACGCAGATGCCGTTCTTCACGGTGAACCGATCCTAGCGGGTGTTAAAAACCGAAATTTCGCTGGCACCATTGTGAACCATTGTGAGATGTGCCGAAACTCACTTTTCGTTCGGCATCTCAGATCGCTAGGCCAAGGCCGTTGATGAGTTGATTTCGCGGGCGTGGTGAACGTGGTTCCGTTGGGGGCCGGTCATTGCCACGGCCATTTCATTCTCTTGGGACGCGCGGCGTCGGATCGCGCGGCTTCTTCCTGCGCCCATTCTGGGCTGATTCCTGCCTGCCGATATGCATCGTGCAGTTCTGCCACCGGGTCGGGCATGGGATGTCGGGCGTTGTGCAGCTCCTCTTTGAGCCTATGGTTCTGCCAAAGGAGATAGAGGTAGACGGCACCTAGTATAATTAGCCCGATAGGATCGATGTACATTCCAGATGATCCTCCAAGCGTCTCGTGAATCCACGAGAACCGTTGCATGATCGATTCGCACACTCACTTTTCGTTACGGCATTTCAGATCGCTTGGCGAGGCCGCTGATGCGTCGATGCGCGGGCCGGTGACTTTGCCCGGAGCCGGATTTGACGCCATAACGAGCGCCCCTAGAGGGGCAGTGCCCGCCCGCTGATCGGCTACTGCGACTTCAAAGGGGTTTGCTCATGCTGCGCGACCTTCTGCTGCAGTTCCTTGATCTTCGCGACGAGCTTCTTTTTCGGCCCCAAATAGATCGGCCCCATTTGACTCATCAAAGTGGTCATCGTCTCAATCACCTCAAACAATTGCTCTTGGAAAGTCACTATTTCATCTAGGCTGATTGCCTTTTTCTTCCACTTCATGCGCGTGTCGTTCTCATGCGGTTTCAGGCTTGGAAACACCTCTGCCGAGCGAAAGTCATTTTCGAAAGTTTCGAGAGTGATGTTTTCGGGAGTGATGTTTTCAAGAAGTTCCAGAGCCCTTCCCTGTTCTAGCCCGTGATGCGCCAGCCTGACCCTCACGTCATTGAGCTCTCTAAGCCGCTTTGCAATTTTGATCCAATCTGATCTCAGCGGGCTGAAGTTCGGGTCCATCGCGAATAGCTCGTCGATTATCGACAGCCATGTGTGGAAGCCATTGATCGAGTAGAGGACAAGACCGACCTTGTTGGTTTGTGAGTCTAAAAGCCAACTGGCGATATGAACGAGAATACCTTCCATTTGTGACCAGTCGGTAATCGATCTCCCGATGGCCTGATGCATTCTCGCAGCCATCTCCGCCGCCGTCCGATCAATATCCGCTTTGAACTCTTCCAGTTCCTTGCGCACCTCCTCTTCTTCGTCCATCGAATGCTCCTTAAGGTCTATGGCACCCGTGACATTGGTCCCGCGCGAACGGGACGAATGCCGTTCGCTGACGTGGTAAGAACAGGTTTTAGGCGGATCCGCTTAGCGCAATTCGACATCATTCGCCAGCACCAGCCCAAGGTGCCGAGAATGGTTCAACTCTCTCAAAGAGTAAGCGGTCGCGAGCGACGGTCACGAGTAGCCCGCCGTTCATAGCGACGGCAGTTGGAAGCAACCATCGTCGGGTTGGATAAATCAATGATCCGACAAAGTGGCCGACGCAACTCATACTCCATTCGAGGCCGAATTCGGTGTGACGAACCAAAGCGGTGGTTCGATTAGGACGCGTCACTTGATCTTGGAGGCGCTGAAAGGCATTCTTCACAGGGCTATTTTCACCAATCGTAAATTGATCGAGATAATAGAGCGACGCGCCAGGGCTGTCGCGAGTGCCGATCTTCCACCGTAGCGAAGCTATCAACTCCGTCGAGAGAAAGGACTCGCCGAATAGCTTCCATCCCATGCCTAACAGCGTCTTGGCGAGAAATTTTGATCGCACTTCGCTGTCTGTGTTCATGGTGAAAACGAAACCAGTGTCGTTAAACACCGTCGGCGGAAGATACTTTCCCGTCCGCGTATCATACACAGTGGCCGATTGGTTTCCGCCCGGAACCTCAATGTTGTAGCGCGGTTGAACATTTCCCATTGGTTCGCCGCCTTTCCAAGCGGTTGTTCGCTTCAGGAGCGCCTTCGGCGTTTGGCCACTGTTTCCCCGCGCATCCGCGTCACGACGGCCGAACATGATCAGCGTATCATTCGCGAGCTTCCCATCTATCTCATGGCCAAGGCGCGAATTGATGGCCTTGCTGCATCGAATGACTGTCGCCCCCGAACCGCCGAGCGAACGGGGGATTACATGTTCGGCGCTCATCGCGATTTCGGGCAGATAGCAGTCCGAAT
>JAOAPR010000135.1 GCA_025463005.1 Bryobacterales bacterium
TGGTAGCGCTAACGGGAATCGAACCCGTATTTGAGCCTTGAGAGGGCTCCGTCCTAACCGTTAGACGATAGCGCCATTTGCCTCATTATACGATGTTCGCGTCGAAACTAATATGTTTCGACGATGGGGCTCTCGGGGGCTCGTGATCGCAGCCGCAAATGATACACCAGCGCGCCTGTGCCGAGCGTGATTGCCGTCGCCAGCGCGATATAAGGCTTCAGCACGATTCCTTGATACGTCATCCAGGTGCCCACCAGGATGAACAGCAGCGGGAAGAGGGGATAAGCGAAGCTGACCACGCGCAGCTTCTGCCAGCCCGGCCGCTGCCGCCGGAACAGGAACATCGAGATCACGCTCATCACAGTGAAGAAGTTCAGCGTCATCCCGATATACACCACCAGCTGCGGAAACGGCGTCAGCGTCATCAGCATCGTGCACACGCCCTGCGCCACAATCGCGGCGACCGGCGTATGAAACCGCGGATGTACCTTGCTCGCGATGGCCGGAAATGCTCCGTTCCCCGCCATGGCATAGTACACGCGCGGGCCGATCGTGACCATCGCGTTCACCGTCGACATGAGCGAGAGCGCCATCAGGCCGCTGAAGATTCCGGCGATCTCCGGCCCAAACAGGCGCGACGCCGCGAATGCGCCCACCGCTTGATTATGCTTCATGTCCTCGAGCGGAGCCGCGTAAAGAAAAACGAGATTCAGCAGAAGATACAGCACCGTGACCAGCGCCGTGCCAAGCCCCAGGGCCAGCGGCAGGTTGCGCCTGGGTTTCCGTAATTCCTCGGCGATGTAAGTCGCCGCGTTCCAGCCGCTATAGGCAACCCACACCCACACCAGGCTCAGGGGGAACTGGGAGACGATCGGCGTCGCCGTGTCGCGCGTCGCGGTCATCCCGAAGTGCGACGTGCTTCCGTTGCCGATGGTGAATCCAAGGACAATGAACGTCAGCAGCACCAGAACCTTCGCGCCGGTCAAGACGTTTTGCACGCGGGCGACACGCTGTACTCCGAAAACGTTCAACACCGTAAAGATACCCACCAGCCCGCAGGCGACGGCTTGCGCTCCTCCCAGGTGGATGGCCCACTCGCCTGAGCCCGCGATTACCGGAGCATTCTCCTGAATTAGGGCGGGGAAGAAGTGCCCCAGGTATTCGGAAAAAGCGAGCGCGGCGGCGGCGATGGGCGCTGAGAATCCGGCGAAAAATGAAGCCCAACCGGTCATGAATCCCCAGGTGGGACCGAAGGCGCGCGTCAGGTACACGTATTCGCCGCCTGAGCTGGGGAAATTGACGCCGAGCTCGGAATAACAGATCGCCCCCAGGAACGCCACGATGCCGCCGACCACCCAGATGCCGAGGACCAGTCCTGGTGAGCCGAGCTGTTCGGCCAAGTATCCGGTGAACGTGAAGATTCCAGTCCCGATCATGTTGGATACCACCAGCGCGGTCGCGCTGATCAGGCCCAACTGGCGAAGGAGTCCGGCTCTACCGGCAGTCACTACTTCATTCTACGAGTTAGCTACGTTTAGGGTTACGCGCCGTGGCACTTTTTATACTTTTTGCCGCTGCCGCAGGGACAAGGATCGTTGCGGCCCACTTTTCCCGCGGGCGAGGCTGAGGGGTGGGACTGCGGCTCTTGTTCTTGCGCGTCAGTCGCGTCTGCCGCAAACACCGGATCCAGCCCCTCCAGGCGCAGGCGCTCGTCTAGTGCAAACATCACCAACTCCGCTTCGCTGCTTGACAGCGCGGCCAGCATGTCAATCTTGCGAAGCATGCCGCGGATCCGCCCGCGCGTGGTTTCGCCCGGCATGGCCAGGGCGTAGGCGAACAGCGCGTCCTCGCGGAGATCCTCCAGATCGCCCTCGCGATCGAAATAGCTCGCGATTTTGTCGGCGTGGCGGGTGAGCTGGAAATATCCTGCGCCCCGCAGAGCTTGCCTGACGATTTCCTTGTTCGCATCGTCCAGGTGCGTGGGGAAGAAGCGCGCGTAGGGCTTCCACAGCGAGCGCCACATGCATTCAAGCGCTTTCGCGCGAGCCATGACTCCGCCTTCTTCATATAGGGCTTCGATGGCCCGATTTGCATCGTCCCGGTCCGCGACCGCGTACAAACCTACGGCCGCGCCCCCGCGCTCGGCGATATCGCGCGACGTGTCCGTCAGGACCGACAGCATGCCGTCGCGAATCGCCGCATCTTCGGTGGCGTCGGCCAGAGACTCCCACGCGCGGCCGCGAACCTTTGCGTCCGGATCGGACTGGGCCACTCGAAATAATGCCGCGCGCGTCTTCGGATCGAGCTCGTGGTTGAAATAGCTGTGGGCTGCCCCGGCGCGAGTCTCCGCATCGGGCGATTCCAGCAATTGCAGCCGTTCCGACTCGCTGAGCACATCGAAAGCCGGCAGCTCGCGCGCCGGATATTCGGCCATGATGTCGAACGACGAAGGTTCGTAGGGTGGCGCGGGCTGGTCGAGTTCCTCCAACGCATGCTGGAGATCGCGACGCAATTCGACCTCCGCGGCGGGAATTTCGGCCAGCATGGTTTCAAGGGCGGGCCGGGCGGCCGGATCGTGATACAGCTCCAGGCAGAGCGCTCCGTCGGCGGCGTCGAACTCGAGCCGATCGAGCAGCAGCGCCAACACCCGCGGGTCATGCACGCGCAGCCCAGCGAGTAGGAACGCGATGTCGGAGCCCTGCTCTTCGCCCAATTCTTCGTAGAGTTTCAGCAGCGGGTCGACGGCGCGCTCGCCAAACGGCAGCAGCGTCTGGACCAGTTCATCATTCACGTCGTCGGCCGAGCGCCGGACGGCGTCTATCAGGAAATCGAGCGATTCGGGGGTAGCCCAGTAGCGGAACAGGTCGACCAGTAGGGGATCTAGATCGATGCGATCCTGATCGTGTGAGGCTCGCGCAAAGGCGAGAACTTCCTGGACCGCTTCGTCGCCGCCGTCGAGAATGGATTGAACCAGGCGCCGGTCAATGCCTACACGGCCCAGCGCCGCTTCGCGCAACAACTCCCCTGCACTGGCCACTGGCCCCAGCTACTCTTCTTTGACAACGTGCACCGGGATGTCGATCGACACGTCCCGATGCAGGCGCACATTCACCTGGAAAGTCCCCAGCGTCTTGATGGGTTCTTCCAGATGGACCTTTTTACGATCGATGGTATAGCCCAGCTTTTCGAGCGCCACCGCAACATCGTTGGCGGTGACCGATCCGAACAGTTGATCGTTTTCGCCAGCCTTCTGGTAGATAGTTACGGTTACCGCGCCCATCATCTTACCCAGATCCTGCGCCTCGGTCACCAGCTTGGCATCGCGGCGAAGGTGCGCCTGGCGCTCCTGCTCCACGATCTTTTTGTTGGATTCGTTGGCCGCCACAGCCAGCCGCCGGGGAAGCAGGAAATTGCGTGCGTAGCCGGCCGCCACTTTCACCAGGTCGCCGCGCTGGCCCAGCTTATCGATATCTTCTCTGAGAATGATTTCCATGGAACTTGCCTCTTAGATGGTTGTCGCGAATGGCACCAGCGCGATATTGCGGGCCTGCTTGATGGATTCGGCCAGCCGGCGCTGGTGCGGCGCGCACACGCCCGAAATCCGCCTCGGAGTGATCTTGCCACGCTCGCTGATGAACGAGCTGAGCAGCCGCACGTCCTTGTAATTGATGTCATCGATCTTGTCCACGCAGAAACGGCACAGCTTCTTGCGCCGGAAATACTGTTTCTTTCCCGCGATGGCTTTGTCGCCGCCGGTGGGTCTCTGCGAACCGCTGATGGGTCTTCCGCCTCTTTGTTCCGCCACGATAGTCTCCTCTTACGATTCCTTGGTTTCCGCGGCGGCAGCGCTCGCACCCGCGCCCGGCAGGCCCGGAGCTGCGGGAGCCGGTTCAGAGGGCATCGACGGTAACGCCGGTGCCGCCATGGGCGGCGGAGCAGGCTTGCGGGCAGCGCGTTTCTCGCGCTGTTTCTTCCGCTTCTCGATCTTCTTCGCCTTTTCGTCGATGCGGACCGTGATGAACTTGATCACTAGATCCGTCACGCGCATGCGCCGTTCGATTTCCTTCACCAGCTCGGGTGAAGAGCTGAACTGGAACAGTACGTACACGCCCTCGTTGTACTTCTGCACGCGATAGGCGAGCTTGCGAGTGCCCCACTTGTCGGCTTTATCGACGGTGCCTTTTCCGTTGGTGATCAATTCCTTGATCTGGCCGATATACGCGTCCACTTCTTCTTCCGGCGCGTCCGGCTTGACGATGAACAACTCCTCGTAGACTCTCATTCTTCCTCTATTTGTAAGCCTTGGGCGCGACGATTATATTTCGTCATGGCCTTTTCGGCGCCCTCAGCGATTATGAATTCAACGGCTTCCGCTGCGCGGCCCACCGTCTCCTCCACGTCTTGTTTCTGTGCCCGCTTGAACCCCGCGAGCACGAACTTCTCTCCATCCACTGCATTTCCCGGGTGAATTCCCAGGCGAACCCGCGTAAACTCGTTGGTTCCCAGACTGCCGATCAGACTTTTCACTCCCTTGTGCCCCGCCGCGGAACCCTTCAACCGGATCCGCAACGAACTCCAGGGAAGATCGAGCTCGTCATACACCACGATCAAGCGGTCGGGTTTCAATTCGTACCGCTCGAGCAACCCTCGTACCGCCGGGCCGCTCAAATTCATATACGTTTGCGGCTTGGCCAGCGCCAGCCGCTTTCCGCCGATTTCCCCCAGCCCTACCAGCGACGTATTCTCTCTCCGGCTTACTCGAATCGCGTGCGATCCAGCCAGCCGGTCAATCACCATGAAGCCCAGGTTATGCGGCGTGAACTCGTACTCCTCGCCCGGATTGCCAAGGCCAACGACAAGAAACTCGATGGAGTCTGCCATCCTGGCCCCTGGCGTCTGACCGCCGGCACCTGTTTATTTCTTCTTCTTCTCGTCGGCGGGACCCTCGTCCTCCTCGTCCTTCTTGCCCTTCTTGATAACTTCCGGTTCGGCCACAGCCGCCGGCGCCGCTTCCGCTCCCGCCACCGGTGCTGCCACTTCTTCTGCCTTCATGGTAACCACGTGCGAAATCACCGCTTCGGGCTGGCTCACCAGCCGGACCGACCCAGGCAGAGGCACATCGCTGGCGCGTACCGCCTGGCCGATGGCCAGCTTCGATACATCCACGCTCAGAAACTCCGGAATCTCGTTCGGCAGACACTCCACTTCGATTTCGCGAGTAATTACTTCGTGCAATCCGCCCTGGATCTTGACGCCTTCCGGCTCGCCCAACGTGTGTACGGGAACTTTCACCACCAGCCGCTGGGTAAGGTCGATACGCTTCATATCGACGTGCAGCAGGTTGTCCTTCACAGGATCCGTCTGCCAATCGACGATCATGACCGGCGTGTTTTCGCCGCCCTTCACCGCCAGGGTGAAGATCGTGTTGTGACCGGTTTTGCTATGCAGAATCCGGACCACTTCCTTCGGATTGACCGCGACCGTCAGGGTATCCTGGCCGATTCCGTAGACTACTGCCGGAGCCGAACCGGCCGCCCGGAGACGCCGCGCCTCGTTTTTCCCGCGTGTAGTGCGCGGCTCAGCCGCGACTGTAATATCGTTTGCCATGCTCTTTATCCGCTTCTCTCTTTAAACAAATAACGTGCTGACCGAACCGTCCTCGTGGATCGATTGGATCGCCTTGGCCAGCAGGGGAGCCACCGAAAGCTGCTTGATCCGGCTGCAATTGTCCGCCTGCCCGCATAACGGGATGGAATTGGTCACCACTACTTCCGTAATCTCCGAACTCTCGATTCTGTCTACCGCCGGCCCGGAAAGCACCGCGTGCGTCGCGCAGGCCCGGACGCTTCTGGCGCCCTGCTCGAGCAACGCTTCGGTAGCCTTCACCAGCGTGCCGGCCGTGTCGATCAAATCGTCCACGATCAGGCAATGCTGGCCGGACACATCGCCGATGATGTGCATCACTTCGGCCACATTCACATCCGTCCGCCGTTTATCGATGATCGCCAGCGGCGAATCCATGCGTTTTGCGAACGCCCGTGCGCGTTCCACGCCCCCCGCATCCGGCGAAACCACCGTCAATCCCTCGCCCCCCAGTTCGCTGAAATAATCCACCATCACCGGAGCCGCGAACAAATGATCCACGGGGACGTCGAAGAACCCCTGAATCTGAGCCGCGTGCAGGTCCAGCGCTAAAACACGATCAGCGCCGGCCCTTTCAATGAGGCTCGCAACCAGACGGGCTGAAATCGGCATGCGAGGCCGGTCCTTGCGGTCCTGCCGAGCATACCCATAGTAGGGTAACACTGCCGTGATGCGCTCCGCCGAGGCGCGCTTCAGAGCGTCCATCATCAGCAGCAGCTCCATCAGGTGCTTGTCCACCGGCGTGCAGGTGGGCTGCACCACGAAAACGTCGGCCCCGCGCACGTTTTCCTGAATCTGCAGGTGTACTTCGCCGTCGGAAAACTGCTTCACATTGGCCGCGGCCAGTTGGCAACCGAGCTCGTAGCAGATCTCGCCCGCCAGAACGGCGTTGGCGTTGCCGGTGAAGACTTTGAAGTGATTAAACCTCATTTTGCGTATCGGCTTTGGAGCGGCCATAGGCTTTGATCCACGCGGATATGCTGGTGTAATTGTCGCCGCCAGAGCTCTTGATAGCTCCTGCGGTTCACCAGCGACGCCGGCATGATCAGGTACTTACCGAACACCCGATCCCCCTTCAACACCGCTTCTGCGCGGTCCCGCTCCAGGCGGGAACCAAACGCCGCAAAGATTGCCGAGCCGCTCCCGGTCATCCTCACTCCAGCCGCGCCCAGCTTCGACAATCTTCGCCCAATAGTCTGGAGCAGGGGATACTGGCGAAAAACGACCGCTTCGAAATCGTTCGCGCCGAACGGACTCGCTGCCCCTGCCGAACGCCCGCTCGCGAGCACTCGAACAAAGGCTTGGAAACCATTAATTCTACTAGACGAATCGTTGGCAGTCAAACCCCGCCCGAGGGACTGGTAGGCCAGCCCTGTAGCAACATGCAATCCCGGCGAAACCAACAGAATCGGCTCGGGTTTTAGCTCCGGTAATTCATACACTTCGGTGCCCCGGCCGATGCCCACCGCGGTGCCGCCCGCCAGGAAGAACGGAACATCGCTGCCGAGCTCAGCCGCGATTCCCTGCGTCTCAATGGAACGTCCCGCCAGTATGGGAAGCGTCAGGAGAACCGCCGCGGCGTTGGACGATCCTCCTCCCAATCCACCGCCCATCGGGATCTTCTTGCGGAGGCGGAAATGCACCCGCGCGTGGATCTTGAGGGCGTCCAGGACGGCCTGGGCGGCTTTCACGACCAGGTTGCCCGGGATCGCCAGCGGATCGTCTATGGAAATGTCCGTGCGCCGCGCCGGTTCATATTCAATGTCGATGGTGTCGGCCAGTGAAATCGTTTGAAAGACCGTGCGCAATTCGTGGAAGCCGTCGGGTCGCTGGTGCAGCACCCGCAGATCGAGGTTGATCTTCGCGAGAGATTTGATCCTAGCTCTGCGGATCATAGGATGTGGCGGACGCAGTCCTGCGTGTCGTGTCGAGACTCTTCTCGACACCAGTTGGTAGCCATCAATAGTGCAGCAAGGTCTGCACGTCGTAGCCGGGCAGCTTGTCGCGGCCCCTTAGCCCATCCAGCTCGATGACGAAACTCAATCCCGCCACATGGCCGCCGAGCTTTTCAACCAGCTTGGCGGCGGCCGCGGCGGTTCCGCCCGTCGCCAGCACATCGTCGACGATCAGGACGTTGTGACCGCGCTCGATTCCGTCGCGATGAACTTCCACCGCGTCGACGCCATATTCCAGCGCGTACTCGACGCGCTCGGTCGGCGCCGGCAGCTTCTTCGGCTTGCGCATCGGCACGAAACCCGCGCTCAGCGCGTAGGCGACCGCGGGGGCGAAGATGAATCCGCGGGCTTCGATCCCCACCACGCGATCTATCCCATTGCCTGCAAAATGCGCCCGCAGGGCGTCGATCACCGCCCGCAATCCGCTGGGGTGTTTGAGCAGCGTGGTGATGTCGTAAAACAGGATGCCGGGCTTAGGATAATCGGGAATCTCGCGGATCAAACTCTTCAGTTGATTCATGCGTTCGGGGGCCGGTTTGGCCGAGGGGTTAGCGGATGTCAAACCCCTCAATTCTAGCATCGACGCTCGAATACTCTACCTCGACGCCACGCACTTCGCCGGCCGGCGGACCCTGGCGCAGCCGTGCCTCGAAATCTTCCAGCCGGCGAGCCGGACCAGCGGCGTACACTTCCACCCGCCCATCCGATAAATTGCGAACCCAGCCTTTCAGCCCCAGTTCACGGGCGACGCGAACCGCGAAAAAACGGTACCCGACGCCCTGCACCTGTCCGGATATCAAATACCTGCGCGCTCGCATGGTGACCCTACCTTAGTCTAAAATCCCGGCGAGCAGTCAGTTGCCCCAAATGCGGTCAAGTCGAGCCCCGGCTGAAGCAGCCGAACGGGATTCAAGGCCCGCAGGGCAACATCGGGGCGACAGGTCCAGCAGGGCCGCCTCAAATATTTGTATCCCAGTTTTCCAATATAGCCGGCCTGCTCGTTCGAATGAGCGCCGCGACCCAGTGCCAATGATGCGACTCTGCGTCACTTTCCGATCATGTGCCCCGGGTCCCGGTTGTTCTCTTCGCAGATGCTCTCGATGAGATCGGTATCCGGTAGCAGGCGCCAGGCCAGCTTGACTGTCCACGGCTTCGTATACGCCTCCGAATCATCAATCGTCACGTCGATGTCCATGTGGCCGATCTTCGGCCGGGAGAAACGTTCGGTGACGCGCAGCGCTTCGGTCCCTGGCAGCCCGCGCATGTCCAGCCATGTCCTGCCGTTTTGTCCGATCGTCTCCACCACGAATATGTCCTTGTCCCAATGGCCGATCGAATACCCCATCCATGTCGGCAGCGGATTCTTGGGCAGTGGCCGCCCGTCCGTGAAAATCTGCCGGTAGATCGTGCGGGATTCGTGCAGGAGCAGCACCAGGTCTTCGGTCTGCACTAACTTGAGACCGTCGGGGATGTTGTCCTTTTCCGGAATACCGGACGGCAGACAGGATACACCGGGGTGATCCTTGCCGTTATTTTCGATGCGCTGGTTGTAGAGGTCCCGCGCCCACGGCTTCAGAGGCACATCCTCAGGCTTCAGGTCGGCGGCGAGGTTCAGCAGATGCTTGGTCGCATTTTCCGGCATCCAGAAGCCGGACAGATCGGGTTTGCCGTAAGGCGTGCGCTGCGCCGGCGCATTCAAATCGACCTTGCCATCGGCGGTGCGCGGCACTCTCTTCCACGGATACGGGTCCCATTGTGCGCTGGCAACCACGGTGATGGAAAAGACCATCGCGAAAGTAGCCAGAGGAATGCAGGCGGCCTGCTTATGTGTTCGGATCATGTCAAAACCCTCGCATTCATTCCTACGAATGTCTACAATGATCCCACCATGTCACAATTTCTTACGCAACGTTTGACCCGCCGGCGGGCGCTCGAGGTGTTGGGAATTAGCGTGGCAGCCGCTGCGGTCCCGAGGGGTGTATTCGCGCAGGATCCAACATTTCCCAAAGGCGCGATCATCAGAACGATCCTCAGAGACTACGCGCCCGAGGAGCTGGGGGGCGGCGCCACGCTTTTCCATGAGCACATGCAGTTGGCTCCTGATTTCAACGCGAGATTTGCAGCGGCCGCAGCAGCCGCGCGGGCCGCGAATGGTTTGCCGCCGGCGCCTGGGCGGGGTGGCAAAGGTGGTGACGCATCGGCTCCTGCTGGCCCGGACATCATGCACAACGTCGATCTTATGTCCGACGAGGTCGCCAAGACCAAAAGCGCAGGCGTCGCCTGCATTGTCGACGGTGGACATCCGGATATGGGGCGCGACATCGATTTCCTGCGTCAGGTCTCGATGAAGTCCCGCGTCCCGATTGTCGCGGGCGGCGGCTTCTACTCTCAGCCGTTTTATCCCAAAGAGATCTCCACGATGAGCGAAGAGCAGATACTCAAGGCGCTCATTAAGCAGGCTGACGACGACACCCTCGGCGCATTTGGCGAAATCGGCTCGTGGGACGAGATCACCGCGGATGAACGCAAAGTCTTCCGCGCCGTCGGCAGAGCGCACGTTGCGACGAACATTCCGATCTTCACGCACACGGGAATTCCCGGCAAGTCGGCGCTCGAACAACTCGACATTCTGGAGGACGCCGGCGTAAAGCCGGATCGTGTCGTTATCGGACACCTGGGGAATCTTGTAGACCCGAACGTGTATGTGCACAAAGCGATCTGCAAACGCGGCGCGTTTGTCGGTTTCGATCGCCAGGGCGGAAATAACGATGCGCAGCAGGTTCCGATGGTCATGGCGCTCATCGATGCGGGTTTTGCTGACCACCTGATGTTCTCTGCCGACGCATCGAGCGGTTACGCGAAGACATTGACGGTGTTCGTGCCGAAGCTGAAAGCGGCAGGCGCGAGCGACCAGGTGCTGCACCGGATCACGGTGGACAACCCGCGCAGGTTTCTCGCATTCGTTCCGAAACGGCCTCGGAAAAGATAACGGAATTACGTGCTCGTATGTAGACCTGGGCGGGGATTCTACCTATTTCCCTGGTCTAAAACCTCGGCGTGGCCGTCGATTGGGGAGTTCCATGTTATCCTGCTTTAAACTCGGAGGTATTCCGGGATAGCGCTGCGCCGGTTTTGCCGCTGGTGGGGATCCGGAGTAAGGCTTGTTTCCTGGGGCAACCCGACTGCGCTTATCCCGATATAAAGATCGTGGCAGATGGTTTTATTCTGCCGGTTCCGCTGCTGTTAAGCGCGGTGGCCGTACTCGCTCTGTTCGCGGGCGGGTGGTGGATTCGGGAGCGCAGGCTCGACGCCCAGCGCCGCTCGATGCGGGTGCTCCACGCCCTGAGCGAGGACATCATTGCAGCCTCTTCGCCGGCCGGCATCGCCGAGATCCTGGCAAGCAGGCTCCCCGAAGCCACCCGGGCAACTTCCCTCAACCTATATTTGTTCAACCGGCGCACCAAGGCACTGGAGCGCGTCCCCACAGCGGCTGATCCCGAGCCGATGGCCGCCCCCGTCGATTCGCCTCCCGACGGTCTATCGAGCGCGGCAGTGGTTTGTTTCCGGAACCGCACCCAGCTCAACATCCCCGATGTGCGGCGCAGCCCTCTAGTGAAAGTCGGGTTGAAAACGAGCCTGCCCCGCGCTGCCCTGTTCATGCCCTTGATCGCCCAAAACGAGGTGCTCGGCGTTCTGGAGGTCCACAACGACCGCAAGTTGGGCTACTTCAAGCCGGAGGAGCAGGCCGCGGTACATCACTTGGCCAACCAGGCCGCGGCGTCGCTAAAACTTCAGGAACAGCACGCGATACGGGAGCAGTTGTTCCGCAGCGAGAAACTGGCTGCTACCGGACAATTGATCTCGGGAGTCGCCAGCGATCTTCGCGCTCCGCTCGATAGCATTCTTCAATTGGCGGAGTCCCTCGCGTCGTCCGGCGCACAACCCTCGCAGGACGCAGAGCTGCAGCGTCTATCCGCCGAAGCCAATCGCGCGTCGGAAATCGTGTGGCGTCTGGTATCGTTTGCGCATCAGGACCAATCCGCGCCCCAGCGCGTGAATTTGAGCGCTCTGATGGCCGGCCTGACCCGCTTCCGCGAACCCGAGTGGCGGGTGCTCGGCTTGCGCCACCAGTCTCAAATAAGCCAGGAGCCGGCCGAGGTGGCCGGCGTCGAGAGTCAGATCGAACAGGTCTGCTTGAACCTGCTGGTGTATGCCGAACAGCGCGCGGTGGAATCCGGGGCCAAGACCATCGCGGTGAAGACCAGCGTCCTCGCCGGCCGGGCGCGGATCGAAATCGATTACTCCTCGCCGCATGGCTCCGACGCGGAGCCGGATCCCTTCGCAGAAGGAGCCCCCGGCGCACCCGGTCTCGAAGTTTGCCTAGGGATCCTGCGAAACCACGGAGGCGATGCGCGGCAGCGGCGCAGGCCGGGATTATCCGGATTTGAAATTGAACTGCCGCTCGCGCCCCCCGAGACCGCCGAACCCGCCGGTTTGTCGGGTGCGGCCGCTCAGCGGATGCGGCCGTTGACGCTGATGCTGGTGGATCCTGACACGCCAGCGCAGCGCGCGTTGGTGACCTCGCTCGGATCGAAGGGGCATCGCGTGGTGCCGTCCAGCGCCGAGGGCGCGGCAGATATCGTGCAGCGCCTGCGCTTCGATGCGATCCTGTGGGCGGCACGCCCAGGCGGCAGCGCTTGGACCGAATTTCACGATCGCTTCCGCGCCTTCATCCCAGCCTTCGTGCTGATCGGTGACAGTTACGATCATGAGCTGGCGGGAAGCTTGGGGCCGCGCGGCGGGTTTCTGCTATCGCGCCCGGTTGAGGATAGAAAGCTCGCCGAGATTTTGCGGGAAATCGC